>JBFIMP010000179.1:0-5786 GCA_041611635.1 Christiangramia sp. | reverse complement strand
TAAATTTCACCATTAAAACTTATGAATCCTGTGGTTGAAATTGCAATGACACTTAATCCTGTTAGCTTAGTAAACTCCCGGCGTTTCATTTTTTAAGGTTTTTAAATAATAGTCCTTTATTTAGAATGCAGATATAAACAAATTCTGCATAAGCCCAGGGGGAAGTTAGAGATCAAAAATTATCCTGTGAAACAGCGAGTTGCACAAAACAAACAGCATCTTTATTTTTTTATAATTCGGGATTTATCGGTAAAGCCTTTGATCTCTATGTCAGGGTTGCCGTATACAAAGATCTTACTTTTTCCTTCGGCATTAATTTCTATGGTTTTGCTTGCATCCACAAAAATATCTGAATTGTTTTTTGAGTTTAAGACCGCTGTCTCAGTTTTTAGCTTTTTTGCATCGAGATTTGAAGATCCCCTGAGATTAAAATCAACATGATTTGCTTTACCAACAAGTTTAATCTTTGCAGATTTATCCAGGACCACTTGTAAATTATCGGTTTTAAGATCAGCTTTAAGATCTGTTCGATCCTTCATATGAATTACCACATTACCGGCCCTGAGACCTAGTTTTCCACTGGCATTATCATTCATCATAATATTAGCCTCTCCTTTAATTTCCATATCTAAATCGATCTTACTGGAATTATTCATTTGAAAATCTATGGCGTCAAGTTCAAATCTTGAGCTAATTTCTAATTTGGCATCATCCTTCAGAATAATGCTTTCTATATCTTTAAGATTGAGGAACAGGTGTAATTTTTTACTTCTTACGATCTTACTTTTTGTAAAGACCTTCAAAGTACCATCCTGCACCTGAAGTTCTACTTCTTCAGCAAGGTTTTGATCTGTGGTAAGCACCCAGGAATTTCTTGAGGAAAGTCTTATTTCTACAACAAGGTCATCTGAGACCTCCAGCCTTTTGAATTCTCCAGTGATTTCACCCGAAGTACTCACCACTTCCTTATCTCCTTTAATCTTTCTTTTTTTCTGAGCGAAAAAATCTACTGGATAAAGTAATAATATAGCGAAAACAAGAATTAAATTTTTCATGAGTGCAGATTTTAGATAAAACCCGGTGCTGCAAATAGCACTAGTCCATGATTTTTAAAATATAAGGCAACCAAGATCTAGCGCTCATAAAACAGTAGGTTTGCAGTGACAGATCTTATGTGCTAATCCTTTCTTCTCCTTTCAAAATAAAAGTTTAATTCATTACTTTTTCAATTGATTTATAGAATGGAGAAGATCAAACTGAATCTTTACTTAAAGATAATTAAAAATACCCTTGCTAATACATTGATTTTTAATCACTTGTAAGAATATCGCATTCCTCATTATTTGTTCTGGTATTTTTTAAGATTGAAGCTTCAAATAAGTTGCCTTATAGTTATATAATAATACCGGGAATGCCTGGTTTTAAAAAAAGCAACCATAAGTTAATTCAATTTTACCGATGGGGCTTTTTGGCGGGAATTGATTAATTTCCCCGTTCATTTTTATAAGAGTTTAAAATTTGCAGCTATAATTTATTCATTTCAGCAAATGAAATTTAGTTGCATTAAAAAAGTTTAAATATGAAATCAATCCTGGCAATCATAGTCATCTTTATTCAAACTGGTATCAACGCGCAAAATGACTCAGGCAAACCGCAGGATTATCTTTCTTCTGAATTTCATAAAAGCAGACGTGAAGCTTTGAGGGCTAAATTGCCCGAAAATTCAGTCGCCGTATTTTTTGCAAATCCGGTTAGAAACAGAGCCAATGATGTTGATTATGTGTATCATCAGGATCCTGATTTTTACTACTTAACGGGCTATAAAGAACCACATGCGGTGCTGGTCATTTTTTCTGAAAAACAGACAGATGATGTGGGAAATGAGTATGATGAGATCCTTTATGTGCAGGAGAAAAACCCGCGTGCTGAGATGTGGACGGGATACAGGCTGGGACTGGAAGGTGCGAAGGAACAACTTGGCTTTGAAACCGTGTTTAATGGTAAAGATTTTATAAGTGACGATCTTAGTTTTTCTGAATTTGAAACGGTATTGCATAAACCATTTACTAACGACTATAGGGACACCAGAAATGAAGCAGACCTGGCAGATCTTATAAAGTCTTTTAAAATGAGAGTTTATAAGGAAAAGGTTCCCCAAATAAGCAATGGCTCTTTAAATGTAGAAATGAAACAGGAGGTGACCACAAAACCAAAAATAAATGTAGATACCCAAAGTCTGAGAACTTATATGGGATCGCTGAGACAGATTAAGACCCCTGAGGAAATGAAACTTTTAAAAAAAGCGGTGAGAATTTCAGCCATGGGACAGCTAGAAGTCATGAAAGCAATGCACCCGGGAATGTCTGAAACTGAAATTCAGGGAATTCATGAATATGTATATAAAAAATATGGCAGCGAATATGAAGGATATCCTTCTATAGTTGGCGCGGGAAACAATGGATGTGTTTTACATTACGTGGAAAACTCCAAGACCAAGGTAGATAATGACCTGGTATTAATGGACCTCGGGGCAGAATATCATGGTTATACGGCAGATGTTACCCGCACCATTCCCGCAAATGGAAAATTCAGCGCAGAGCAAAAAGCTATATACGAACTGGTATACGAAGCACAGGAAGCAGGAATTGCCAAGGCTGTGGTGGGCAATAATCCATCAGACACCCATATAGCAGGGCAAAAAATCATTAATCAGGGTTTATATAAACTCGGTATCATAAACTCTCCAGATGCTAAGCATTTGTATTTTCCTCATGGAACCTCTCATCATATAGGCCTTGATGTACACGACCTGAACAACGGAGGAAATTTTGAACCCAATATGGTCATTACCGTAGAGCCGGGTATTTATATTCCTGAAGGCAGCGATTGTGATGAAAAATGGTGGGGTATCGCGGTAAGGATCGAAGACGATATTCTTATCACTGAAAACGGACCGGTAAACCTATCTGCCGAAGCACCACGTAAACTTGTCGAAATTGAAAAAATGATGGAGCAGCCATCGGTCTTTGACGAATTTCACCTTCCTCGATTAGATTAAAAGAAAGACTATTTAAATTTGATACCTCGTTTACAGTAATATAATTTTCCCCAGATGTATAATAAGAGAATCATTGTGTTTGGATTTATTTAAGGTCTTTTGCAGCGATCTAAATACTCTTACCTACTTTATAAATTGATATCTATAATTTGGCAAGAACTTGTATTTATCGGCACATCTTCTAAAAAGAAAGATATTGGATATATAAGACCTCTTAATTTTCTTTTTCGTAATCATAGGAAATATGGATCTTAAAGGAGTTCATAGAACTTAACCTGATAATAATCCTTGATTAAAATTTGTGAATATTTATTTTAAGGTAAGCTTTGGCAGATTTTTTTAAAATCTATATTTGGCGTCCCTAAAAAAGAAGATATGAGCGTAATATGGTATGAGTGCAAAGTTAAATACAGAAAAACTCATGAAACCGGAGAAAGTAAGATAACCACGGAAAATTACTTGCTGGATGCCGTTTCTTATACAGAGGCAGAAAGCCGTATCACCGAAGAAATGGCGGCATATACCAGTGAAGAATTTAAGATCACCAACATTAAAGTGGCGAACTTCTCTGAGGTACATCCTTTTGAAAATTCAGATAGATGGTTCAAATCAAAGGTTTCTTTAATTTCCTATGATGATGAGAGTGGGAAAGAGAGAAAATCTAATTTATATATGCTTGTACAGGCTAACGATGTAAAGGAAGCCTATGAAAATACCGAGCAGGCGATGCAGGGAACTACCGGGGACTATACGATCCCAGCAATTACCGAATCCCCTATCCTTGATGTTTTCCCTTACTTCACCGGTGATGAAGAAGAAGCTGAAAAATTTGCTACGATCAAGAACTCTGAATCTTCTGAGGAAAAGGAAGTATTAGAAGAAAGTGAAGCTGTTTAACCTACTAAAAGGTTGTCCCAACAACTGGGACAACCTTTCCCATAACTGTGTATATCTCTTGCGTAAAGTTCATTTATGCAGAATAAATACACACCCCCTCCTCAATAACCGCTTACAAAAGCTTGATTATCAAGGCTGCACAAACTGGCACGGGACTTGCTAGTCCCAAACCCTATATGATTTAATACAATCAAGTAATATGAATACAGGCAATAAAAATTTTGCAAGTAATACATCGAAAGAAACTGGTGATATGTTAGTTATGCCGGTAGAAAAAAACACCAATAAATGGGGCATTGTCGTGCTGGTAAGTACTTTTATCCTAATGATTGGAGCTGCCTTTCTGGTATACAACCTGCAAAGTGATTTTTCAAATTATAATACTGAAAGAATGACCACCACCTGGGGATTGATTTTCTCGATCATTGCAGGAGTGTTATTCCTATACAGGGGAGGATTTTTTATCTATAACCTTTACCTTTATTTCAGATATAAAGTAATTAAGTCGGTAACCGATGAGGAACTACCAACCTGTACCGTAATTGTACCTGCTTACAACGAGGGCAAACAGGTTTATGCCACTTTAATGAGTTTGGCGGCAAGCGATTTCCCTAAAGAAAAATTACAATTGCTGGCCATCGATGATGGTAGTAAAGATGATACCTGGTACTGGATGCAGGAAGCAAAGAATATTCTTGGAGACAGGGTAACTATTTTTCAGCAACCGGAGAATAAAGGTAAGCGTCACGCACTTTACCGAGGTTTCAACCTGGGAACAGGGGAGGTTTTTGTTACAGTAGACAGTGATTCAGTAGTAAATACAGATACCCTGAGGAACCTTGTGAGCCCTTTCGTGCTAAACGAGAAATGTGGTGCTGTAGCAGGAAATATCAGGGTTTTGAACAATGAAAAAGCCTTATTACCTAAAATGCTTAATGTGAACTTCGTACTTAGTTTCGAATTCATGCGTTCTGCGGAAAGTACACTCGAATCTGTTCTATGTACTCCGGGAGCATTAGCGGCCTATAGAAGTTCAGCGGTATTTGAATGTCTGCCAGAATGGATCAACCAGACCTTTATGGGAAGACCATCAGATATTGGAGAAGACCGAGCTATGACCAATATGATTCTTAAACGGGGTAGTCATGTTTTATTCCAGAGAAACGCGTACGCCTATACCAATGTTCCTGAAAAATACAGCGGATTGTATAAAATGTTCATAAGATGGGGACGAAGCAACGTGCGTGAGAATATCGCCATGTCCAAATACGTATTCACGAATTTTAGAGAAGGTTCTAAGATTGGATCAAGGCTATTGTTTATCAATCAGTTCTTAAAGATTATTATGAGCTATCCGCTTATTCTTATCATGTTCTATTTCGTGGCATCTCATCCAATACTTTTTTTAAGTTCCACGCTATTGAGCATTCTAATATACTCGAGTTTCCCGGCATTCTTTTACGCAAAGAGATATACGTTATCTGAATCTTTCTGGGCTTATTCCTATAGCATTCTGTATACTTTCGGATTGTTCTGGATCACCCCTTATGCGATCGCTACCGCAAGTAAAAGTGGTTGGTTAACCCGGGAGCTTAGTACTAAAAAATAATTGAAACTTCACTTATATAAGTAGAGGCCTGTAATCTTTAAGATCACAGGCTTTTTTTATGTTTACTTGAGCTCGATCTTATCTATTAATAACTTAAAGTCCTGCTCCTTTTTATTCCCAATAAGGAAGGTAACCTGCTCGATCTTATCTCCTGAAAAATTGGGCATATCCAATTTCCTTCCGCGGAAGGAAGGATACATTTCTTTTAAAGGAATTTTCACC
>JBFIMP010000178.1:0-5801 GCA_041611635.1 Christiangramia sp. | reverse complement strand
TTTATTCA
Source organism: Christiangramia sp. (assembly GCA_041611635.1). Lineage (GTDB taxonomy): Bacteria > Bacteroidota > Bacteroidia > Flavobacteriales > Flavobacteriaceae > Christiangramia. The sequence continues at coordinate 5,793 of JBFIMP010000178.1, read as the reverse complement.
AAGAGAAGGCAAATTTGTTTTTGCACTGGCTCCGGAACCAAGCCTTGTTTCCAAAGATATACTGTCCCTGGCGTCTAAATTAGTATAATATAACTATAGCCTGAAACTAAAAAAACCGCGATGATGAATCTTCAGCGCGGTTTTTTTTGATTTATATGGTTTTCCTAGAAGTCGAAATTAAAAGTGAAGTTCACCCGGCCACCTTCATCTCCTACATAATACCCAATATTACCGGTAAAGGCTTTAAATGCATTGATGAAAATGGAGCCGCCATAGTTGGTGTGCCACTGATTGCTGTTGTCATCTTCTGTCCAAACACGACCATAATCAAATCCAAGGCTTGCCCCAATTCTTAGCGGGACGAAATTTGTTCTAAACTGGGTAATACCACTTCTAAGATCCAGGTTCTGGTAAAACGCATATTTACCATTAAATCTTTCATTTCTATACCCTCTTAAACTGTTAGTGTTACCTCCACCCAGAGTAGCACCGTGATAGAATTCATAATTATCCCCAAATATCGCTTCACCACCTATTTTTGTGGCGATTACCGCAAAGCCACTTTCGTGTAATGGATAGTCCATAGATAACATAGGTCTCACGTAAGCAAACTCATTGTCATATTCATCTATATTTGTCTTATATCCGGCGGTGACATCCAGTTCAACCCCTCTTGAAGGGAAGGCAGCACGATCCTTATTTTTAAAATTAAAGATCACATCACCTCCTGCATATAGCTGGTTATTATAGATCGTACTCGTCCTGGCGAATCTGTTCGACACGAACAGGTCCTGATCAAATCCTACTTCTATAGATTCGATCAAGGGTTTAATGATAAAGCTTGTACCTTTAGTATTCCTGTGAATCAGAGAAGGGGCGAACCTCCATTGCTGCATCTTTACACGATTAAAGCTATTAGAAACATCATCTCGATCATATTCGGTGTCATTACCAATACCAAAAAAGTTCATGGTATAATTCGGGCTGGAATAGTATGCGTTAATTCCAAAATTCCAGTTATAAAAGATATGAGCAAATTCTGCGCTGTAATCGGCTTCAAAACCTTTAGTTCTGAAAAAGTAATTCAGGATAAGGTTCTGTCTGGTGGTAAAAGGATTTCTAACTAAACCGTAAGTGGTATATACATTCTTTACTCCAAGTTTAAAACCTATGTCTGAATTGAAATCTGCACTCGGGAAAAGGTTATATTGATTTATTTTTTTCTTGTTTGGATCGTAATTATTGATCTCATAAGAATCTACCAGCATTTTATTGGCTCCGGGAGTTTTGATGGTATTTTTCTTGCTTTTAAAATCATAAAGCTTCGCGTTTCTGGTATTCTGAAAATCATAGATGTCATTTTCCTCTCCACCAATAACCTTTAATGATACAGGCTTTGATCCACTTCCAACAATCTTGAATTCATCATCGCCATCCAGGCCATAGATCCACACTTCCCTGGTCTCATGAGAATCATAGGTTTTTTCAGCTATAACTTTACCGTCATCATTCATGAGCTCAACTTTGGTAATGCCATCAGGTTTTCTGGTGATAAGGAACTTGTCGTCATCTTCGGTTCCTGTGAACATATCAAATTTGGTAAGATGCTTATAATAATCCCTGGCGATACCCTCAAGATTTTCTCGGCGGGCTTTCATTATCTTCTTGATCTCATCTACATAAGGGTCATTCGCAATATCTTCAGGTAAAACGGCAAAAGCTTCCTGTATAACTTCATCAGTAATATTTTGCTGAATGTATTCTGCCTGCTGTTTCCAGTCTTCCCACTCTGAATTCCTTATAAAGGCCTTGTCTATGGGATAACCGGCGATATTAAACCATTTTGGTTTTTTTACATCTTCACTATATTTTTCCATGGCTCTGAACTCTGGAAAACCGAATCTCAACAGCGATAGTATAAAACCATCTGTTTTTGAAAAAACCTGGTCACGGTCTTTAGCGATAGGTAGATATCGTTTCTTGCCATCTTCTTCTTCGAATTCTGCCCATTCATATTGTCCCTGATGCCTGTCCCAATCTCCCATAAGCATATCCAGCAATCTTGCCCTGATGAACATTTTTTCGTCTACGAAGCCATCCTTGTCTTCTCTCATTTCGAGGAAAAGGTCTGAGGTGTTGAGAATATCATCAGCATTGCCAAAGATCTCCAGGTCTTTATTTTCTCCACCTACGTGTGCCTCGAACATATACAATTCGTCGCCGTATTCTTCATTATATATCCCCAGGGCTTTTTGTTTTGGGACATAGTAAAGACTGGAGTTTGGATGAAAAATGCCTAGTTCATCCATTAATTTTCCAGCAGGAAATGTTCCATAAGGAAAAGCTGTGGTGTAAAAGTCCTGTACATACCTCTCTGCAACGGTGTTTTCAAGGTATTCCTCGACGTAGTGAGTAGTCACTACCGTAGTTTGAAGAAACTGCAGGGCACTTTTTTTAAGAGCTCTCATAGTATATTCGTGGTCATTATCATCTACGAATCCAAGAGATCTTGATTGGTGCCCCCCACCTGCGCCCAAAACTTCCAGATTGCCGGGAAGTGTATCCAGGTAAAGAACAGGGAATTCAAATTTTCTACTGTATAACGGGCGGTAATGTTCTCCCCAAAGTGCCTTGTACAGACCGTCCTTATCGGTTTCTTCTTCGGTATAAACTGAAGTGATCTTGGTTTTACCAATTCTATCCTCTGGCCAGTATACTTCATCCAGAGTTGGTCTTTCACGTGAGATCTGCCGTGTAAATATTTTTTGCGTACCTGTTGGCTTTAATTCATAAAATTCTACCTTCGAACTTCCATCTTCATTGATATTCATTTTTGCATAGCCCGTTTCATAAGCTGCAAAGTCACCGTGATCTTCCTTCGGTTTTGCTTTTCTAGGTTTTGAGGTGTTTCCAGAGATCACCTGTTCTATCCCATCATCCTGAACATATTGTAAGTTCCTGTCTTTTCCAGATAGAAAGATTACGTCCTGGTACTGGTTTGCAAGGGTTTCCAGAGTTCCCATAAGTTCTTTAAGCTGTGGGTTCCTTCTGGTATGTTCTCCCAGACCAATCATTTTTTCTAAAAATGTAAGCTTCGTATTTGTTAATACAGGATGATAAACAGCAACCAGCACTGTTTTCTTTTGTGCATCCTCCAGTTCATCATTAAAGGCTTCTCTAAACTGTGCACGGGTCTTGATCTCGCATTTATTGTTAATATAGGGGTGATCATCCCAGTTTTCCAGGTACCATTGAGAATCGATCATGATGAGTTGCAATTTATCGCTTAGGCTTTCACTTTCTATAGGACAGCCATCGTTAGGCCAGAATTTTGCACGTGAATTGTCTTGAAGAAATGATTCCAGGTCATCTATATTATCTGGAGCATCTTTTTTCCATTCGTTTGGTCCAGGAGTAAAGATGATATTACCTTTAAAGTCTTTTATATGCTCTAATAAATTAGCTTGAAGGTATTTTTTAACTTCGTCTCGGCCTTTATCCTTATTAGGATACCCCTTTTTTGGTACTAAATTACCTATGATTACAAGGCTAGAGGAATCTTCTTTTTTTGAAGCTTCCACTATTTTGGTGAGTAATTCCCGGTTGGCCTCATCACTTCGTATACCAGTGTTGGAGGTGACATAAACCGTATGATGTTTTAATTTCTTACTTTGGTTCTGGTCATTTTGTCCAAAAACAGTAGAGACAGCTAATAAAAAGAGAAGGCTGAAAAGGCTTGTTTTTTCAAGGACTACAGCTTTTGTTCGTGGGATACTATGGCTCATATAAGCTTAGATTGTTTGATTGGATTTATAGTAGGTACCTTGCGGGATACTTAACTCCCAAAAAAATTCATAATATTCAGGATGTCATAGGTCTTTATAATACTTTAACATCCAAGCCTAAAAATTTTACTAATAAAGTTAGTGTCTAAAAAGGGAATAAAATTTTCCTGTTAAGCCGGTGATACTTAACTTTCGCAACATAATTACAGTTTTCCCTTTGAGTAAAAAATTCGTTTTAATATTATTGATTTTTTCAGTCTGCATGGTTTACGGTCAGGAATTACCCCCGGTCGTGAATTTTGGTCCTAGCGAGTATTCGGCAGGCAACCAGAACTGGATGATAGACCAGGCAGAAAATAAGAATCTTTATTTCGCTAATAGTACTGGTTTACTTGAGTATAACGGTGAGAAATGGCTTTTGTATCCTGTACCCAATAATACCATTGTTAGATCGCTTAAGGTAGTTGGAGACCGGGTTTATACCGGTGCTTATATGGAAGTAGGCTATTGGGAGGAAGATGATTTTGGTGCGCTGGAATATACCAGTCTGGTTTCTAAGTTTAATGGAGCTATTGGAGAAGGTGAGCAGTTCTGGGATATAGAATTTATAGATGACCTGGTCATATTCCGGAGTTTTGGAGGGGTTTATTTTTATAACCCGAAACAGGATTCGATTACAAAAATGTCAAATCCTTTGGGTAAACCTATCTCTGGAATATTTAAGGTTGAAAAGGAACTGTATTTTCAGCTTGTTGGCGAAGGTCTGTATGTCATAAGAAACGGTGGTACAGAGGAGGTTATTCCTTCAGATGAGCTTGGTGAGACCGCAATAATGCATATTTATTTCGAGGATGGGCTTCTGTCTATTATCTCAGGAAAAACCGAATTCTTTAAATGGCGGGATAATAAACTTCAGAAATTTATAAAACCAGTTAATCGGGAATTAGGAAATCCAAATATTCTTGATGCCATAAGTCTTCCCGGCGGGGATATCGTTCTAGGTACGGTTGGTAACGGAGTTGTGGAGATAGATGCTGAAGGAAATATTGTAAATGCATTCAACCAGGGGAATGTACTTCTTAATAATACGGTTCTAGATCTTTTTATAGATAAGGATGACAATCTCTGGGCTGGGCTGGATTACGGAATTAGCAGTATAGATCTTAGATCTTCATTCAGGTCTTTCCAGGATAACCGGGGCGAAATAGGATCTGTCTACGCATCCTACGAAAAAGATGGTGCACTTTATCTTGGAACCAACCAGGGACTATATCTGCGGAAAAAAGGCGAAAACAAATTTAGTTTGATCGAGGGAACTAATGGACAGGTCTGGTTTGTAAATGAGTTGGATGGAATGATTTTATGTGGTCAGGATAATGGAACATTTTTGATCCAGGATGACACGGCTATAAAAATCTGCGACAGGCTGGGAACCTGGACTGTTCAGGAGTATGATGACAATAATTTCATACAGGGGCATTATAATGGGATTAGTTTTCTTCGTAAAAAAGGGAATGATCTGCAGGCTTTACCCATGGTCGAGGAATTTCCGCATTCATCTAAATTCATTGAAGTTGATGAGGAAAAAAACGTTTGGATAAGCAATGAACATAAGGGGGTTTTTAAAATGAAACTGGATGAGTCCCTTGTAAGCATAGCAGAGAACAAAAATTATAAATTTTCTGAAGAATCTGGAATCACCTCAAGTTTGTTCCAGTTCAATGATAGTCTGTATTATAGTTCAAAAGAAAAGATTTATCAATACCAAAAAGAAGAGGACCGGTTCACCGAAAAGAATTCTCTGAATTCACTTATCTCCGGTCTGGATAGGGTTTCCGGGAAAATGATAAGTGAGAGTAATCAAAATAAGCTCTGGGGTTTTGCGAACGAAGGAATCTTTTCTATCCAGAACTCTATCCTTATCAAAGACTATTCTCTGGAATTCATATTCATAGATCAGGATTTCAGGAATATTGCTGTTGGTTATGAGAATATTTCGCATTTAGGC
>JBFIMP010000177.1:0-5872 GCA_041611635.1 Christiangramia sp. | reverse complement strand
CTTATCTATTCTAAGCTGGACGAAAATAATTTTGTTTTTGAAGGAAAAACCCCATTAAAGGATTTTTATAAGATCGCGAAAATTGAAGATCCTACGGTCTTCGAAGATCAGAAAGGGGAGGCAGATACCATGGCTGGTTTCTTGCTGGAAATTTCTGGTGGATTTCCCAAGAAGAACGATGTGATCACTTTTCTTAATTACTCCTTTAAAGTGGAGGTGATCGATAATAAGCGAATCAAGCAAATTAAACTGAGTATTCAGCCCGTATGAGATTGATATTGGTCTTTTTAGTCATAGCTTTAATATGTGTTTCATGTAAGGATGATCCCAGGCCCAAGCCTAAGGGGTTTCTTGCTTTGGAATATCCCGAGGCAGAATATGAAAAAGTTGATATTGGCTGTGCATATAGCTTTGAGAAGAATGCCATCGCAGATATCTCACCGTCCCGCAACCGTATTCCATGCTGGATTCAGCTGGATTATGATGAGATGAAGGGCTCGATTTTTATTACCTATCAGCCGGTGAAAAATAATCTTGATTCGTTATTAACCGATGCCCAGAAACTTCCACTGCAACATACTATAAAAGCAGATGTGATCGAGGGTGATGTATATACAAATAACTTCAATAAAACCTACGGCATGTTTTACCAGGTGGATGGTAATGCTGCTTCCCAGGCTCAGTTCTATTTGACAGACAGTACAGAGCATTTCCTTACCGGGTCTGTATATTTCGAAAGCCTTCCAAATTTTGATTCTATAGTTCCAGCTGCAGAATATTTAAAGAAAGATATTCGGCATCTAATGGAGACTTTAAAGTGGAATTATTAACATCTGCTGTTTGTAATAACTCCAAAGTTTAGCTCGAAACATTGCTAAAAATGATTATAATTGTTAGATAAACTAAAAAACTAACAATTATGAAGCAATTTTCTTTGAGTTACTTCAAAGTGGTTTTATTTTTTCTTTTTCCTTCGGTACTTCTTTCTCAAGAGGTTTTAGAGGGAAGAACCATCAATGAGGCGACAGGTGAGGTTGTGCCTTTTGTAAATGTGGTTGAAAAAGGAACCAGTAACGGTACTACCAGTGACTTTGAAGGTAATTTTTCTATTACCGTACCTTCGCTCCCTACCACTTTAGTATTTTCTTATCTTGGATTTGAGACCCAGGAGATTAATGTAACCGAAAATTCTCCTTTAACAATACAGTTCGTGGAGTCTGCTGCTGCATTAGATGAAGTGGTTATTACTGGACTTGCGACATCCATTAAAAGGGAGAATGCTGCAAATGCAGTTGCCTCGCTTTCTGCCCAGGAGATTTCTGGAAGAACCCCTCCTCCAACACTGGATGGAGCCCTTTATGGAAAGTTCGCGGGAGCTACAGTTAGTGCTAATTCAGGAGCTCCAGGTGGAGGTCTATCTGTTAAATTAAGGGGAGCTACTTCTATTCAGGGTAACACCCAGCCCCTTTATATTGTAGATGGGGTCTATATCGATAACTCATCTATTGCTGCAGGATTAAATGTTGTTTCAGCAGCTTCAGCAGGAGGTAGTGCATCAAATCAGGATAACCCTTCCAACAGGATTGCAGATATTAACCCGGAAGATATTGCTAATATAGAGATCCTTAAGGGGGCTTCTGCTGCAGCAATCTATGGTTCGAGAGCCGCCGCTGGGGTGGTAATCATAACAACTAAAAGAGGTAAGGCAGGGGAGACTAAATTTAGCTTTTCCCAGGCTACCGGATGGACAGAAGTAACCAATCTTCTAGGCCTACGTGATTATACCGAAGAAAGAGTTAGAGATGGTTTCGGAGATGAGGCCGCGGCTAGCTTTTTACAGGCACAACAGGAAAATAGACTTGTCGACTATGAGAAAGAAATTTTCGGGGAAAAAGGTCTAATTAGTATCACCAACTTTAGTATGAGTGGTGGTAGTGAAAAGACTAAGTTTTATACTGGGATAACACATAATGATGAGGATGGAATTGTAAACAATACAGGATACAAAAAGACATCCCTTCGTTTGAACCTTGATCATAGGCCAACAGATTTCGTGAAACTTGCATTAAGTTCAAGTTATATTCATTCTTCTGCCAATCGTGGTTATTTTAACAACGATAACTCAGGTACAAGTATAGGTGTGACATTAACAGGAACCACTCCCTGGCTGGAACTTTTCCCTAATGCAGATGGTATATATCCCGATAACCCGGCAGGAGCTTCAAATCCACTGCAAACAAGGGATCTTGTAAGAAATAATGAGACAGTAAATAGATTTATCATTGGAGGTACTGCTAATATTGATCTATATAAAGCAGATAATTCTAATTTGGAATTAATATTGCGTGGAGGTCTCGACTTTTATGGACTTAAGACCCGTGCTATTTTTCCTAAAGCTTTGCAATTTCAGAAGCCATCTAACGGAGGTTTGAACGGAGTTGCAGTTCAGGGTGATACACAGAATAAGAACTATAACCTTTCCGGTTTCCTGGTTCATAACTATTATACAGATAACAACATCAATTTTAGAACTCAGGCTGGTTTAACCAGGGAATATTTTGACAGGAATACGCAACTGATTACTGCTACTGGACTTGTGGCTTCTGAAACTAATGTGGATCAGGCTGCAAATACAGGTGTAGATCAAACAAGATTATTACAGGAAGATTCAGGATTTTTTGTTCAGGAAGAGGTGAATTATCAGGATAAGATTATAGCAACCTTAGGGCTTAGAGGAGATAAATCTTCCAATAATGGAGATGCTAATGAATTATTCTATTACCCGAAGGGATCTGTTGCCATCAATTTGAATGAATTTGATTTTTGGAATAACGCCAGTGATTGGGGTCAATTCAAACTAAGAGCAGCTTATGGAGAAGCCGGAAATTTCCCGCCATTTGGAGCATTGTTCACATCTTATAATACGTTCTCTACAGATGGACTGTTAGGTATAAGTTTGATAGGTGTTAGAGGATCTAAAGATCTTAAATCTGAGCGCCAGAAAGAATTAGAATTTGGAACCGATGTTAGTTTCTTCGAGAACCGTCTTAATTTTTCTGGAACTTACTATATTAAAACGATCGATGACCTAATTCTCCAATCGGCTCTAGAGCCTTCTACAGGATTTACTTCAGAATTCGTAAATGCAGGGGAATTGCGTAACAAGGGTATTGAGCTTTCGGTTAACGCTGTTCCAGTAAGGTCTGAAGATTGGAACTGGAATGTGGGTGTGAATTTCTTTAAGAACACCTCAGAAATTACCAGATTAGATGTAGATCCTTTTAATATTGGAGCTTTTGGAGCCACCCTGGGTACTTTCCGTATTGAAGAAGGTGAAAGTGCTACGCAAATTGTAGGTATAGGTCCTAACCCTGGTCCTAACGGTTTTCAGAAATATGGAGATGCCGAACCAGATTTTCAAATGGGATTCAATTCTCAGCTTATCTACAAAAATTTTGATCTTTCCTTTGTTTGGCAATGGAAGAATGGAGGAGATAATATAAATCTTACCGCTTTATTAACAGATCTTAATGGTACTAGCCATGACTATGATACTATAGATCTGGATCCTGATGGTCAATTAGGAAATGGACCTTACAGAGTAAGTCAGTTAGGGTCATCTGCAGAGGTATTTGTGGAAGATGCTTCCTACCTTAGGCTTAGAGAGCTTGGGTTGTACTATAATGTGCCTGGATCTGTTTTTGAGAACTTCTTAGGTGGCAGTATAGATAAGATTAAGTTAGGTTTTTCAGGTACTAACCTTATCAATATCTTTGATTACAACAGTTACGATCCTGAAGTTTCCAATTTTGGGTCTAATGGTATTTTCACGGGAGTGGAGGTAACACCGTTTCCGTCTTCAAAAAGATATCTTTTTCACTTAGCAGTTAATTTTTAATACTTAAATGATGAAAAAAACTATAAAAAATATTTTTCTTTTCCTCGCAATTGTTGGTTTTACTGCCTCTTGTGAAGTAGAAGAATTTTCAGATCTGAACAACCCTGAGGTTGATGCATTTCGCGATAATTTAACCAGAGGTGATCTGCAAGACCTTGTAGGTGGTGTTCTATATAGTATGAGGGTAAGACTTGGTACTTATTATGACGACGTAGGTGTAATTGGCAGGGAGTTTTGGAGATTTTCCAGTTCAGATCCAAGATTTACAGCCGATCTTTTAGGAAAAGAGAATGCCGTGCTGGATAATAATACCTTTTATATAACGGCACCCTGGGCGGCCAGATATCGAAGCGTTAAAAATATCAATCTTATTTTAGATTTTATAGACGGTCAGGATCTTGACGCTCAATTCACAAGTTCTGAAATAAGTGCAACTAAAGGTTTTGTAAAAACCCTTAAAGCTTACGAATTACTGCTTAATCTAAACCTGACTTATCAAAATGGTATTAGGGTAGATGTATCAGATGAAAATAATTTAGGTCCTTTCCTTTCTTACTCTGAATCATTAAGCGCAATTCGCAGTTTGCTGGATGAAGCGGCGTCTGACCTTAATGCCGGAGGCGGCGATTTCCCATTCATTTTACCTTCGGGATTTGCTGGGTTTGATTCTCCAGGTTCATTTTTAGAAGTCAACCAGGCTATTGCTGCAAGGGTTGCCATTTATCAGGAGGATTATTCTGGTGCACTTAACTATCTGGAAAATTCTTTCCTGGAATTGAATGAAGGCAATTTAGATGAAGGTATATATTATACCTTTAGTACAAGCCAAACAGATATTTTGAATCCGGTTTTCTTCCCGGTAGAAGCTACAACAGCTGGAGCAAGGATCGTTCAGCCAGATTTTATCGCAGACGCAGAAGAAGATGATGAACGTTTAGGTAAAATAGAGCAACGCAGTGAGCCATTAACCTTTGATGGTTTAACTGGTGAATATGCAGTTTTTAGATATGAATCTAATGTTGATCCAATTCCAATTATAAGGAATGAAGAATTAATACTTATCTATGCTGAAGCGAATATTTTCTTGGATCAGAACAAAGCGGTAGAAGCTTTAAATGTTGTAAGAAATGCTGCTGGACTTGAGGATTATGATGGGGCGACTACCCAGGAGGCGCTTGTAGATGAAATGCTGATGCAGAGAAGATATTCTCTCTTTGTTGAAGGTCATAGATGGATTGATGTGAGAAGATATGATCGTTTAGATGAATTACCTTTAGATAGGGATGGGGATGATGTGTTTACTCAATTCCCGGTTCCACTGAACGAGAATCAGTAAAATTACCATCGACTTAATATGAAAAACCGTTCCTTTATTATTGGAACGGTTTTTTTTGTTTCCAATAGGTAGCTAAACTATATCTTCGCGTTCTAAATTATAAATAGCTATTCTTGAAAAATCTAAAATGGATCTACCTTATCATTCTTTCCATAGTTTGGGGAAGTTCTTTTATTTTGATTAAAAAAGCACTTATTGGATTAACCGCTATGCAGGTTGGATCTTTCAGGATCATATTTGCTGCCGTTTTTCTGATCTTAGTTGGGTTTAAAAGCATCAGTCGGCTTAGCTTGCGACAGTGGAAGTGGATCATCCTGTCTGGTTTTCTGGGCTCTTTCTTTCCGGTCTATCTTTTTGCTTACGCCGAAACAGAAATAGATAGCGCCATAGCTTCTATACTTAATGCAACCACGCCTTTACTTACACTAATTTTCGGTGCTTTATTCTTCCGGGCTGTATTCAGTCAGAATAAGATCACCGGAGTGGTTGTGGGCCTTTTAGGTACTGCTGGCTTAATTTTAAGCGGGGCTAGTATTAATCCAGATCAGAATTATCTGTATTCGCTTCTGGTGATCCTGGCTGCAGCTTGTTATGCTATGAATGTGAATATTCTTAAAACCCGTATGAGTGATATTTCG
>JBFIMP010000176.1:0-5875 GCA_041611635.1 Christiangramia sp. | reverse complement strand
CATTCCAGGAAAAAGAAGCAGGTATTACCTTTACGGTACTTGCTTTTTCTATAATACCAAAGTCAATAGAGATATTCTGAGCCTTGTGGAAATTTTCCTCCAGGAATGAGAACTCTTCACAGGTGTTCAGGAAACTGAATCCATTTAAGAATAGTTGATACATTTCTGGCAAAAACTGCTGGAAGCTTTGCAGGATCGTATCTGTTCTCCAGGCAAATATTCCAGAATTCCATAGGTAATCACCCTCCTGGAGAAATCTTTTAGCATTTTCCAGGTTGGGCTTTTCGGTGAATCTTTTTACGTGAAAAATATTGCTGTGCGCCGAATCATCATATTGGATATAACCATATCCGGTATTAGGAGAGGTAGGAGGTATGCCGAAGGTGACCAGATCATCGCTCTGTTCAATTTCATTAAAAGCCAGTTCAATATCATGTATGAATTTATCTTCCTGGGGGATCCAATGATCACTTGGAGCGACCAGCATTTTTGCCTCAGCATCTTTTTTCCAGATCTTTAAAGCCGCCAGAAGTATACAGGGCGCAGTATTGCGCATGGCCGGTTCGCAAACAATATTAGCCGGCGTTACTACCGGCAGTTGCTCAAGAACAGTAGCTTCATATATCTTATTGGTAAGTATAAAAATATGTTCCTTAGGAACTACTTTTTGCAGGCGGGTAAAGGTGGCCTGGATAAGAGTTTGGCCGCAACCAAGAATATCCTGAAATTGTTTCGGGTTCTCTGCGGTACTAACCGGCCAGAACCGACTTCCCACTCCTCCTGCCATGATTACGGCATAATTGTGATTTTTCATTGCTTAAGGTTTTACCATGCGGTGATTAGAATGATAAAGTTATAAGCTTGCTAGTCTGAAGATTTTAAATATCGTCAGGCTGCGATTTTCTTAAGATGAATGTTGAATTACTATGGTTAACCGATCAAAGAAGGTTCAGTCTTTTCATTAGTTCAGGACGATTACTTCGGCTAACCGGAATCACATCTTTCTCGATAAGAACTGAATTATCTTCGATATCAATGATCTTCTTGGTATTGATGATAAAAGAACGATGGATCTTTAGAAATATATCCTGAGGTAATTTTTCTTCTATTTTCTTTAGGGTAGAGTGCACCGTGTAATTTTTTCCGAAGGTTTTAATAGTGATATAATCACCCTTTGCTTCGATCAGGTAAATACTGGAGATATCAATTTTTATCAGCCTTCGGTCTATATTTACATATAGGTCATTATCTGTCTTATTCAGGTCAGACTCTACCTCTGGTTTAGACGAGGAAGCTTTCGAGCTCAGCGCCTTTTGCACGGCTTTATCAAACCTTTCCTGTGTAATGGGCTTCACCAGGTAATCTACGATACAATCATATTCAAACGCTTCTATGGCAAAACTTTTATCTGAAGTGGTAAGTATAACATTAGGAGGATTTTTCAAAGTCTGGATAAAATCAAAACCTGTAAAATCTGGCATATGAATGTCTAGAAAAATAAGGTCTGCAGAGTTCTGGTTCAGGAATTTTATAGCCTGCATGGCATTGGGGAATTCCTGTTCCATTTCTACATGCTTATTGTTTTCAATAAGTTGTTGAATGATCAATCTGGCGGTAGCCTCATCATCAATTATAAGACATTTCATGAAGTTAGATTTTAGGTACGCTTAACAAAAGAAAGCATAAGCTGCAGGAGTTTTTCAAATTCTTCCTGCCTATTATTGAACCCTTCCCGCAGTTCATCTTCATAGGTTTCTGCGAAACGGTAGCTTTCTTCCAGCCCTAAAATACTAATTTTGTGTTTAAGTTTATGTACACTGGATGCGGCATCATCCAAATTACCACTACTTATATTATCACGCCAGGTTTGAGACTCCTCTGGTAATTCCCTTTTTACTACTTCCATAAGCCTGGCTTCAAATGCTTTATCGCCTCCTGAGAGTTGATGTATGTAAGATAAATTAGGTTGCTCGTCCATAATCGATATTTTTATATCCTGACTTATTTTTTCAGGCTGAAGTAAAAAGTGGTGCCTTTTCCCGGTTCACTTTCCAGCCAGATCCTGCCGTCATAAAGATCAATGATCTTCTTTACGATACTAAGACCAATGCCTGTTGAATTTTTATCGTTAGTGGCAGAACTAAATATTTTAAAGATCTTTTCATGATATTCTTTTGGAATCCCGCAGCCATTATCTTTAATACAAAAAACATAATGGGTTTTTTCATCCCGAACCCCGATTTCCACTAAACCTTTTTCCTTATCGATATAATTAACCGCATTGCTAATCAAATTCTGGAATAGTTGCTGCATTCTCGTGGTATCGGCATAGATTACCGGTAATTTATCCTTGATCTTTACTTCTATATGATCTGGAATATAGATCATGGAAATTATATCTTCCACCAGTTGATGAGAATCTAATTCATGATTTGTCAGCTGGCTGCCATCTATGCTGGAATACTTTAGAATATTTTCAATTAGGTGGTCCATCTTTTCGACCTTATTTTCCATCAGGTCGAGATTTGTTAAACTATCCGGGCCCAGTTTCTCTTTAAAATCCTCTTTTGTCCAGGTAAGTAGAGCTGAAATATTGCGCAGTGGTGATTTGAGATCATGAGAAACGATATGGGCATAATCGTTTAACTGCTCGTTACGCTTTTCAAGATCCAGCAATAACTCCTTCTGTTTTTCTTCCAGTTTTTTCTGTTCAGTGATATCTAGATGAATACCAATAGACCCAACTACCTTACCATTCACATCGTAATTGGGAGCACCACTTATGAGCCAGTTTCTAATTTCACCATTTTTGGTCTTTATTTTAACTTCATAAGAATCTGAAACACCTTTTTCCCTGTTCCTGTTCTTATCGTCCAGCACCGGCCTGTATTCATCCAGAAGCAGAAGTTCAGCCGCTTTTTTTCCTTTTAGTTCTTCTTCAGAATATCCGCTAATTTCACAAAAACTTTGATTTGCCAGTAGAATATGATCATCATTGTCTACTTCCACCAGCCCAAGGTTCATATTGGCAATTATATTTCCGTATTTTTCTTTTTGTGCCTGTAAGCTCTCCTTGTAGCGGCGTCTTATAGTAACGTCGTCGTAACTCCAGAGGTGTCCTTTATAAATCCCGTTGTTATAAATAGGGATATAACTTCGCTCATAGATTCTCCCATTTGTCAGTTTAAGTTCCTCTGCCAGAACTGGCTTTTTTTCCTTTAAAAGAATATTTATACGCTCCACGAATTTATCCTGATCCTCGAAGTGATGTTTAGATTCCTCAGCGGCATTACTACAATCTGCACCAACTAATGCCTCCGGAGGCGCCGGGATACCAAACATATTACAGAACTGCTGATTGGTTAATTGGATCTTCCTGTTCTCATCTTCCAGGAGAATTCCGGTTTGCAGGTTCATGATAAGAGTAGACATCCGGTTTTCAGACTCTTTTAATTTTTCATTAGAAATTTTCTGCTCGGTGATATCTTCTACCGTAGCAACCTGGTATTCTATAGCTCCATTATCATCTCTTACTGCGGTTACAGACGTTTTGGCCCAGACTATATTATTATTTTTAGTGATATAACGCTTTTCTGTAATAAAACTGTCGAGTTCACCGGTTTTCAGTTTTAATTGCATGACCCTGGACTCTTCCCGGTCTTCCGGATGCGTTAGATCCTTTACGTCTAATGGTTTTAGCTCTGCTTCTTCATACTCGAACATTTGGCACATGGCCTCGTTCACAACCAGGAATCCCGGTACTTTGGGGTCTAGCAGGCATACTCCAATAGGGGAGTTTTTAAAGATGATATCCAACTGCTGTTTCTGCAGTTCCATGATCTTTTTCATACGGGTGTCCCGGGTGATATCCCTGGCAATACCCTGTGCAGCTATAGGTTTGTGATTTTTGTCATAGATGATACTCGCATTTATCTGGACCATCTTTTCTTCGCCATTCCTGGTGCGTATTACCGCTTTATAATTATTAAACCGGCCTTTTTGATATAGCTCTTTAAAAGACGCCACCGTGTATTCATAATACTCTTCTTTAACCAGCTGCATTAGATTTACAGGCTCTTTCTCAATATCATACCCAATTAGGTCTATGGCTGCATCATTCATCTTAACCACTTCACCATCCAGTTTCATAACCACATAAGAGTCAATGATGTTTTCAAAAACGCCTTCTAGTTCAGAGGTTTTACGATTTAGAAGTTCCTCGAGCTTGGCATTAGATTGTTTTAATTTTTCTGAAAGTTGATAGAGTTCTGAAGATTTTTGCTCTAAAATAGCCTCGGCAGCTTTCCTGGCTGCTTTTTCACGTTTGAGGGCTCTTTCATAAACTTCGATCTTATTGGTTAAATGCATAAGGTTGTCTATTGATACTGAATTTCACCTGGCTTCCATCTTCTTTTATTAACTCAAGATCTATATTATAGCTGGAATCGTAATGTTCAAATGTCTTTTCCATTAATGCCCTGGCGAACATGAACATAGAACGCTCTGAATAATACATCATTTCGAGATAATTGTCATCTTTTTTGATGATTTTAAAAGTTGGGAGCTCCGCTCCCGGATAGATCTTGCGCACTTCCACATGAATATGATTTTCTATTGAAGCGAGCATCGAAATAGGGTCGGAATAAAGACTGAATATATTGGGGTGGTGTCTTAGAAGAACACTGAAGAAATACCGGCCGTAGGCGTAAATAAGATCATTCACCTCTATCCCGGTTTCTTTACTCAGGTTCACGATGAGCTGCTGCATTTCAAAGAAATCATAAGTACCTACAGAAGTATAGACGCCCTCTGACGATAATTTAGATTTCATTATAATACTGTCTACTACTTCCAGGCCAAATTCCTCTTCGACCATTTCCAGAAATTCTGTAAATACGATTCCTTTCATTAAGCTTTTATAAGTTCGTTCATACTCCAGTATTCCAGCAGGGATTTAAGTTTGGTGACATAATCATCATACTTAAGAGGTTTGATCATATACCCGGCAATACCAATTTTATAACACTCCAAAACATCCTTTCGGTTATTGGAGGTGGTTAGAATTATTGTTGGAATATACTTTAAAACTTCATCATTCTTAAGGATTTTCAGAAAATCTATCCCGTTCATCCTGGGCATATTCAAATCCAGAAGGATTAAATCTGGTAAATTATGGGGGTCATCCAATTGTGTTAAAGCCTCTTTACCGTCACAGGCTTCGGTGATCGTATGTTTAAAATCCAGCGTATTCAGGGTACGATGCAATTTCATTACTTCAATCTCATCATCTTCGATGAATAATATATTCAATTTATTTTTCATAAGTGGTTCGTAAGGCTTTAATCCTTTAAAGGTGCGATATTATAGTAGTGATTTGTAAAAGCTTCGATTAAATCAATCCAAGTGTCGGCAGAATGCAGGTAAGTTTCGATGAATGGATCTGAAGTAAATTCTTTTACCTTTTTAAATGGACAATAATTTTGTCTGCAAAGGCCTTGAAGAAAGAGAATGAAATAGGTAGTATAAAGCCCGGGGCCTATGCCGATATTATAGCGGTGAGGGGAGATTTGCTTGAAAATTTCCTGGAAGTCATAGAAAACATAGATTTCGTAATGAAAGGCGGGAAGGTTTATAAAAATTCATTGGATTGAATTCTTTGAATTAGTTAAGAATTATTTTCAAGACCAATCAAAACCCGGAATCTGCAGACTTTATGAGATGATAGGATATCCTTGCCGGCCAGGCGACTAATGAGATGCAGATCAATCTCTCATACGCTCCATCCCAGTTATCCGGGATCAGGGGCAGGAGGGGAGCGGTCACGATCCAAATACCGGCGATCCAGTAGGAGAAGTTTTTAAGCTTTGGTTCTAAT
>JBFIMP010000175.1:0-6008 GCA_041611635.1 Christiangramia sp. | reverse complement strand
CCAACATAAGCAGTTCCCCAAACGAACATGATCATCATATAGATAAGGAAACCTAAAACAAGGTTTACGGTGACCCCACCAAGCATGATGATAAGTCTTTGCCAGGCTGGCTTACTTCTGAATTCCCATTCCTTAGATGGTTGAGCCATCTGCTCTTTATCCATACTTTCATCGATCATTCCAGAGATCTTCACATAACCTCCCAAAGGCAGCCATCCTATCCCATAAACGGTATCACCAATTTTCTTTTTGAAAAGGGCAAATTTCACGTCGAAGAACAGGAAGAATTTTTCAACCCTGGTTTTAAAAAGTTTTGCCGGAACAAAATGACCAAGTTCATGCAGAACGATCAAAAAAGACAGGCTGAGTATTAATTGTATGGCTTTTACTAAAAATGGATCCATTAGGTAACTTCAAATTTAAAATCGCACAAAAGTAAGTTTTTATAAGCTCCTACAAAAGTTTATGTTTCAAGTGATAGCTCCTCTCCTAAAAATTTCATCAGCAGAATTCGACTATTTGATCTCCAGGCTATAACTTTGCAGAAATTTAAACTTATGCTCAAGTTTTTTGCACGATACAAAACCTTTGCCATAGTTTTCTTTATACTCTCAGTAATCATCATTTTCTGCATTTATACATTACTGAAACCCGAAGAACGCCTGCCCGTATTCCAGCCAGATATGGTAAATGCTGAACTGGTAGACTCCACCAAGCAATATGTGAGGAAATATCATAAGATCGCAAATTTTGAACTGGTGAACCAAAATGGAGACACCATCACCCAGGAAGATTATAAGGATAGGATCTATATAGCCGACTTTTTCTTTACCACCTGTCTTACGATCTGCCCTATTATGACAGATCATATGATACAGATCCAGGAAAAGATCAAGAATGATGATGAGGTTTTCCTGTTATCGCATACTGTATTCCCCGTTACAGATAGTGTCGCCGTCCTGAAAAAGTATGCTAAAGAAAAAGGAGTCATCGATAAAAAATGGAACCTGGTTACCGGTGATAAAAAACAGATCTATGACCTGGCCCGTAAATCTTATCTCGCTACCAAGTCTACCGGGGATGGGGGAAAATATGACATGATCCACACAGAAAACTTCGTCCTCGTGGACAAGGAAAGGCAAATTCGAGGTTTTTATGATGGTACAGATCCTGAAGCCATCGAGACTCTTATGCACGACCTAAAAGTGCTGAAAGCAGAGTATCACTAATAATTTGGCCTTTAACTTTTGTATTGGTCTAAAATCCATTACTTTTGCCTTGTTTAAAATCAATCTAAATAAAAGTGAAGGTAACGGTTGCTAGTTTAAAACGGGGTCAACGGGGAATCATTAAAGAATTCTCTGCAGATATGGTTCCTCTAAAGCTGCTTGAAATGGGTTGCCTTCCCGGGAACGAGGTAGAACTGGTTCAAACCGCGCCATTCCACGATCCTATGTACCTCAATATAAATGGAAGTCATCTAGCCATAAGAAAAGAAACCGCTTTACTAATAGAAATTGAATTAATAGGCTAATATGGGTAAGCAAATTAATGTTGCTTTAATTGGTAATCCCAACACCGGCAAGACTTCTGTATTTAATCAGCTAACAGGCCTTAACCAAAAGGTTGGTAATTATCCCGGTATTACGGTTGAAAAAAAAGAAGGGATCTGTAAACTTCCCCGGGGCTTGAAAGCTCATATTCTGGATCTTCCCGGAACTTATAGTCTTAACGCATCTTCTTTCGACGAGAATGTTGTTATAGAGCTATTGCTTAATAAAAACGATAAGGACTTTCCAGATGTCGCGGTAGTAGTAAGCGATGTTGAAAACCTGAAAAGAAACCTACTCCTTTTTACCCAGATAAAAGATCTAGGCATCCCTACCATTCTTGCCATTAATATGGCAGACAGGATGGACAGAAAGGGAATCAGCCTTGATGTAGAGCTCCTGGAAGAGCGTCTTAAGACCAAGATCGCCCTAATTAGCGCCCGTAAAAGAATGGGCATAGATTACCTGAAAGAACTCATACTTAATTACAGGCATATTCCTATTGAACCTTGCGTGAACGCATCGGTAATAGACCCGGAATATTTCGGAAACCTGAGAAAGGCGTTTCCAAACCAGTCCTTATACAAATTGTGGCTGGTGATCACCCAGGACGTTAATTTTGGAAACATTAATCGCGGTGAACTAAAGAAAAGCTCAGATTTCAGCACAAAATCCATAAGCGACCTCAAAAGACTTCAGCAGAAGGAAACTATTTTGAGGTATCAATTCATTAATGGGATCCTTAGGGAAACCTTGAAGATTGATAAAAAAGCCGCCACAGATCTAAGGTCCAGGCTAGACCGGATACTTACCCATCAGGTTTGGGGTTATTTTATCTTCTTTGGAATACTATTATTGATCTTCCAGGCAATTTACAGTTGGTCCAGTTATCCTATGGATATGATCGATGCTGCATTTGCTTCATTAAGCGAGTGGACCAAGGATACTTTACCTTCGGGATCATTTACAAATCTAATATCTGAAGGGATCGTGCCCGGGTTAGGCGGAATTGTAATCTTTATTCCTCAGATCGCATTCCTGTTTCTTTTCATATCTATTCTTGAAGAATCTGGCTATATGAGCAGGGTTGTTTTCCTAATGGATCGCATAATGAGGCGCTTTGGTTTAAGCGGAAAAAGCGTTGTGCCACTGGTCTCGGGTACCGCCTGCGCGATACCGGCAGTGATGGCCACTAGAAATATCGAGAACTGGAAAGAGAGACTTATCACCATCCTGGTGGTACCTTTTACCACATGTTCTGCAAGACTACCCGTTTATTTGATCATTATCGCACTGGTAATACCCGATAAAACCTTCCTTGGACTTAATCTGCAAGGGATCACTTTGATGATTCTATACCTATTAGGATTTGGAATGGCCATATTCTCAGCATGGATCTTGAACAAGATCATGAAGACCATGACCAAGAGCTATTTCGTGATAGAAATGCCAAATTATAAACTTCCCATGATCAAGAATGTAGCGATCAATGTAGTGGAAAAAACAAAATCTTTTGTATTTGGAGCCGGGAAGATCATTTTAGCAATTTCAGTGATATTGTGGGTATTGGCAAGTTATGGTCCGGGTAATAATTTTGAAAATGCCAAAGAAATTGTTTCTTCAAAATATAATACTGAAAACAGTATTCCTCAGGATGAACTAGACGAAGAGATCGCCTCCTTTAAACTGAAGAATTCTTATATCGGTATCATGGGGAGAGGTATAGAGCCGGCCGTAGCTCCACTTGGTTATGACTGGAAGATAGGCATCGCCATTATAAGTTCATTTGCCGCAAGAGAGGTTTTTGTTGGTACCCTGGCCACGATATACAGTGTAGGTAGTGATGAGGAAGAAACCATAAAGAACAGGATGGCTGCAGAAACCAATCCGGTTCTGGGAGGACCTCTGTTCACTTTTGCGAGCGGGGTGAGCCTTTTACTTTTTTATGCTTTTGCCATGCAGTGTATGAGCACCCTGGCCATCGTTAAACGGGAAACCAATACCTGGAAATGGCCATTATTACAATTAATCATAATGAGTGGCTTTGCTTATGTGGTAGCACTCATTGCATTTCAATTGCTGAAATAGTAAGGAATGGAATTGAAAACGACTTAAAGAATATGGAAATCTTACAGGAAATACTGGTATTTGTAACCTTTTTGTACGCACTGGGATATATTATCACCAAGTTCGTATGGAAACCTGCGTTTTTAAGTGGTAAAAAGAAATCTGGATCCTGCGGAGTTTCAGACTGCGGCTGCGGTGATTAACTACTTCTCTAAAGCTTGAGAAACCACCAGCTGCAAACTGTATTCTTCCTCTCCTATTTTATATCCTGCTTCAGGATAAGGCATCACTACAACCCTCTTAATCACGAACTGCGAATTTTTGAAAAATTCAGCCGTTGAAATATCAGTTGCGCCAGTAATATTCGCATTTCCTGCCGAGTAATTAGACCCAGTAATAAGCTTTTCACCTTTAAATTTGCCGTCCTGATAAAATTCTACAAGTACCTTAACTTCACCCGCCCAGATACATGATACTCTTTTAGGACATCTAGAATCTGAAATTATTTTTTTGAATTTGATCTGCTTATCGCCTATAACCAGACTTTCTCCCAGGCACAGACTTGCTTCCTGTACATTTTTAACAGATACAGGATCCTGATTTCCGATCAAAACTGAATGGAGCAGAACAAATAGGAATAGAGCTATCTTCATGGCTGGCTTTATTATAATGACGACCAATCCATTGAAGTGTTACAAAAATTATTATCCCAGCCCTACATCAAGGGTCATCATCACCATGAAACCACCAATAAATCCCATGGTCGAAATATCTGTATAGTTACCCTGCTGGGCTTCTGGCACCACCTCTTCCACGACCACGAAGATCATCGCGCCAGCAGCGAAACATAAGGCATATGGCAGGATAGGCTGGAAAGTAAGTACAGCCCAGGCCCCAAGAACTGCCGCCACAGGTTCAACGATAGCAGAGAGTTGACCATAGTTAAAACTTTTAAAGCGACTAAGGCCCAACCTTCTAAGAGGCATAGCCACAGCAAAACCTTCCGGAAAATTCTGAAGTCCTATTCCTATGGCCAGAGCAACCGCCCCGCCAATACTGGCTCCTTCAAATCCAGCAGCTACACCGCCAAAAAGAACTCCAACTGCCAGACCTTCCGGAATATTGTGAAGCGTGATGGCAAGGGTTAATAACACAGATTTATGCCAGGGTGTTTTTATTCCTTCAGATTCGCTCATTTTGAAATTAACGTGTAAATGAGGCAAAACTTTATCAAGACCAAAAATAAAAAGGGCTCCTAATCCAAAACCTACCAATGCCGGAATCACTTTTACAAAACCCTCTCCAGGACTCATTTCAATTCCGGGAGCAAGAAGACTCCAGAAACTGGCAGCCACCATCACGCCACCGGTAAATCCAAGCATTCCATCAAAAAAAGCACGGTTCATCCCCTTAAAGAGAAAAACCAGGGAGGCACCTAATGCGGTAAGACCCCAGGTAAAAAGCGTAGCCAGGAAAGCGGCAAAAACAGGATCCAGAGCTTCAAAATAATCTAAAATAATATCCATTCTATGTCGTTTTAATATACAGGTTCGCAGATATCTGGTTCGATATCCTTAACTCCTTTCCATCCATATTTATAAGCATGGACTGGTCAAAATCTTCTTTTTCTTTTATCTCTATCTCCTTGCCAAGGGAAATATTATTCTTGTCCAGGTATTGCAAAAATTCGGCTGATGAATCTTTAACACCCACGCAAATGCCGATTTCTCCTTTTTTAAGTTCAGACAAAAGCACGCGGTTGGCTACAACAAAATTCCCTTTAGCATCTGGAATAGGGTCTCCATGCGGATCCCTTTGTGGATATTCCAGGAATTTATCCAGTTCATTGGTAAGCTTTTCAGACTTTATATGTTCCAGTTGCTCGGCAACTTCATGAACCTCATCCCAGTTAAAACCGAGTTTTTCCACCAGAAAAACCTCCCAAAGACGATGCTTCCGTATCACTTCTATCGCAGCATCCTTGCCTGCTTCGCTAAGTTTCACACCCTGATATCTTTTATAATTCACCAGGTCTTTATCAGACAGGCGTTTGATCATGTCTGTCACAGAAGAAGCCTTGGTCTGCATTTCTTCCGCAAGAGCGTTGGTACTAACTCCACTTTTGTAAGCTGTCTCCAGGTGAAAAATGGCCTTGAGATAATTTTCTTCAGATAAGCTGAACATGAATTAAATTTTAATTCTCCAAAAATACATTTTTAAATGTAATTAATCAATTTTTTAGATTAGACTAAATTAATTTTATAGCTTTGCAAAAAACAACTCAACGTGAAGGTTTTAGCAGGAATATTAATAAGTATCTTTTGTTTAACAGCAGTAGGACAGTCCGCAGAAATCCAGGGGCTGGTATCTCATAATGGCCGGGCAATTCCT
>JBFIMP010000174.1:0-6039 GCA_041611635.1 Christiangramia sp. | reverse complement strand
TGTATTAGAATCAGGGAAGATAAATGTACATTTTTAATCGATTAAATACACTTCAAGCTTAAAATATTACTAAATTTTAATGATTTTTAACATTTTTTGTAGGAATTTACGGCCGAAACACTGAATGTCAATCGATTAAGCGCCCGAGAAATGTTAAGGAAGTATGTGTCATTCAACGATAATTTCCTTTCCATCATCGGCTAAAATGATATCTGGAAAAATAGTAGATGCTTCGATTTTGAATAATTCGATATCTGGATATCTGGTAGAATAATGTCCCAGGATCAATTTCTGCACCTCTGCTAATTTCGCAATCGTAGCGGCCTGCTTGGCGGTAGAATGTTTGGTAGGCTGAGCCAGATCTGCCTTGTCTTCGAGGAAGGTAGATTCATGGTAAAGAACTGTGGCCTTTTTTATTAAAGGAACAATTTCCGGGTCATATACGGTATCGCTGCAATAGGCATAAGATTTTGCCGGTGGTGGATCTGCAGTCACTAAATGATTGGGAATTAACTTACCGTCTTCAGAAATCACATCCTTCCCTTTTTTAAGGCTTCTAAAAAGACTGAAATCTATATTAAAGGTTTCCGCCTTATCTATAAGCAACTTCCTGTCGCCTTCTTTCTCCTTGAATAGAAAACCGTTTGTATATACTCTATGCTTGAGTGGAATTGTAGTTACAGTTACGCTTGAATTCTCAAAGATCAATTCAGGTTCTTTAGAGGTAAGCTCATGAAAGATAAGCGGGAAATTTGTCCAGGAATTGGCCAGTTTTAACTGTAAGGTAATGATTTCCTTGATCCCCTTGGGACCGTAAATATGTAATTCAGATTCCCGGTTCAATAGTCGAAAAGTACTTACAAGTCCTACAAGACCATAGAAATGATCTCCATGAAGGTGGGAAATAAAAATGTGCTTTATTTTCGAAAATTTGATCTTATTCCTACGCAATTCTACCTGTGTCCCCTCACCACAATCTATAAGAAAATGATTGTTTAATATTTCAAGAACCTGTGAGGTGGGATTGGTAAAACTTCTTGGGGTAGCTGCATAACAGCCAAGAATATTGATCTTCATTCGATCTGATTTTTCATATTACGAAGTGCCTGGATCAAAATCCAAGATCTCTCTGGATCTCGTCCATCTGTATCATATCTTCAGCTTCCTGAAGTGTAGGCACTACTACAAGCTCCTCAGGCAGATCATCGATACCAACGGCATCGGTCACCAGCACAAAACTTTTATTATTATTCCTGTAGACATTAGAAAGCTCTAAAAATGCCAGCAATTCTTTAGAATCAAAATTCTCTGCATTTTTTAGGTCTATCACAACATTCTGATTATTAAAACCTGTATGATGCTTGGTAAGTTCTGAAGCAAATTTGGTTAGATTACCGCCTTCGTTCTCTATAAGTAAAAAGTTCTCTTTTTTGGTAGTTTTCATAATCTAATTCTAATTTCATTCCGACTTAAAAAAAAAGAAATTTATCCTGTAGCCTTTTCTATTGTTTGATCTTAGAGGCTAAAAGATAGATGACCGCCATCCTTATGGCCACTCCATTTTGAACCTGGTCAAGTATGATCGCATGTTCAGAGTCTGCTATATCGCTGGTGATCTCCACTCCCCGGTTAATTGGTCCCGGGTGCATGATCACTATTTCCTTATTAAGGCTCTCCAATAATTTCTTATTAAGTCCGAACTGTTTAACGTACTCTCGTGTACTTGGAAAATAACTTATATCCATACGTTCATTCTGCACCCTGAGCATGTTGGCAACATCACACCATTCTAAAGCAGCTTTAAGATTGGTCTCCACCTCTACGCCTAAAGATTCGATATGCTTGGGAAGCAGTGTTTTTGGTCCACATACTTTAACTTCTGCACCCTGTAATTTGAGAGCGAAGATATTAGACAGGGCCACCCGGCTATGTAATATATCACCAACAATAACCACTTTTTTGCCCTTAACTTCTCCCAGTCTCTCTCTTATAGAATATGAATCCAGTAATGCCTGGGTAGGATGTTCGTGGGCACCATCACCAGCGTTAATAATACTGGCATTTACATGTTTGGAAAGAAAGATACCTGCTCCGGGATTTGGGTGACGCATAACCACCATATCCACTTTCATGGAAAGGATGTTGTTTACGGTATCAATGAGTGTTTCCCCTTTTTTAACTGAAGAGGAAGCCGCGGAGAAATTTATGACATCGGCGCTAAGCCTCTTTTCAGCAAGTTCAAAAGATAATCTGGTCCTGGTACTGTTTTCAAAGAAAAGATTAGCAATGGTAATATCTCTTAAAGAAGGTACTTTCTTAATAGGACGGTTAATTACTTCTTTAAAATGATCGGCTGTTTTGAAGATAAGCTCTATATCTTCAGGTTTAAGATATTTGATACCCAGTAAGTGATCTACACTTAGTTCGCTGCTCATTTCTTAGCTATTTTGATATTAGATAAACTGCATCCTCTCCATCATTCTCCACCCAGCTTACCTTAACTTTTTCTTCATTAATGGCGTCGACCTGCCGGCCATTATAGTCTGGCTGTATGGGCAAATGCCTGCTAAACCTCCTGTCGATCAAACTTAGCAGCTCGATCTCCTTAGGTCTTCCAAATGACTGAATTGCCGTTAAAGCCGCGCGTATACTTCGCCCGGTATATAATACATCGTCTATAAACACTACGCGTTTATCTTCAACAATAAAATCTATTCTTGTCTTATTGGCCTCGAGAGGTTTCTCTCCTCTTCTAAAATCATCCCTGTAAAAAGTAATATCCAGCTGCCCCATTTTAATTGAATCCAGCCCGTATTCTTCTTTCAGTATTTTTTCGATTCTGTTAGCAACATATATACCCCTTGGCTGAATTCCAACAAGAACGGTTTCCCTGAAGTCTGTATGTTTTTCTACTAACTGACAGGCCAAACGATGTAGAATGATGTTGAGTTGGTTAGAGTCTAGTAGTACTTTACGGCTCATAAGACTTTTTGTAGATTGCAACAAAAGTAATGTTTTTTTTGAATTGAATAATATACTCTGATGCATCTTATAAATTTATAAAACTTACCTGATGAAAGAGGGTTTTCGTAAATTCCAGTGTATTTAGAGACTTCAAGCTATCCAGATCTTCAAGGAATTAAAACTAAACTCCACGGTCATGTACAATAGCAAAGAAATAAGATGGTTTTACAAAAAAGAACCTGAAAGCATTCGAAACTGGTTTGAGGAACATGGATATATTTTCGAAAATACCGAGGCCAGAACCGATTATTATCTCCCGCTGAAAGACAAAAAAGATCTCAGCATCAAGCTTAGAGAAAATAATATTGAAGTGAAACAACGCACCTCCAGGTCTGAAAAAACAGATCTAACAGAAAGTATACAGGGTCATTTCGAGAATTATACAAAATGGAGTTTTTCCTCTGCCGAGGACGACTCCCTCTTCCATGAAATTACAGAAAAAGAAAAATATAGCTGGTTAGCCGTAAAAAAGGAACGCATAGGGTTCAAACTAAAAAAAGATGATCACGATGAAATCGTTCGTGTGGCTTTGGAAGAATTTCCTGCTTATGGCTGTCAATTAGAATACACCAGGGTAAAAATAAAGCAAGAGGTCTGGTATAGCTTTGCCTTAGAATGGTTTGGAGTACAGGAAATAAGATTTGACATTTCTATCCTGGATGAAATAATAGGAATGCAAAAACTGGAAGCATCAGACTCAATGGGCTATGCTGAATTTCTCAATAAGTTTTGAATTTGAACTCTAACTTTTAACCCCTATCCTTTTTAAAAAGTCAAGGATCTCCTTCTCCACAATTTGGGTATCCTTACTCTTTATCTCGCTACCAATGAAATGGGTTCCCGGAGTTTTCAAAGGGATCAATGATTTAAGTGAATCTGGGGTGGAGAATAATTTATGCGCATCTTCATAGACACTTACTTCTACATGCTGATCCTCTTCGATAAAGTTTTTATGATAATAAAGCGTTAGCACAGGTACTTCGATTTTTTTAAAGGTATCAGGGAGCATTGTGGTTTCAACGAGAACCTGAAGGTCCACCAGAGCCCTGGAAGGATAAATTGTATCCCAGTATTGTTTGGCGATCTCCTGTTCATGCTCGATCTTTTTATTCTTACCAAAAGAAATAAGATCGGCAATTTCGTAACCCCAGTTAGTATTCAATACGAAAGTACCCGGTTGATCATCTTCAATATTCGGGGATAAGTTCACCAGGGCAAAGATCCTATCTGGGAAGGTAGCGGCTAATTTTAATGCCAGCGTGCCCCCAGTGGAAGTACTCAGGATAATTACCTTTTCCCCGATCCTGTTGCCTATTAACAAAGCTTGCTTCGCAGACTCCCAGGCATTTACTCCATTAAAATCATCCAGGGAAGCCGGCGGTATTAATCCATGGCCGGCCCATCTTGAAAGGTAAAGATTTGCATTAAGGGAGTCGGCAATATTTTTATTAACCGGGTAACCATCCCTATAACTACCGGCAAATCCATGAAGATAAACGATGCTGTATTCAGTTTTTTCAAAACCCTTCTGCCAGACGATTCTGGCCTGGTTATCCATGCGAACAGGCATCGAATCTTCCACCTGGGCCACAAATCTCTCGAGCTCCCCAAGATCTGAAGGCAGTTCTTGCAAAGTATTCGAGTAATCTGGTTTTGATGGAACTGGCCCCATGAAATAGGTTACAACCAGTATCATGATAAAGACCAAAAGAACCCAGTATCTTTTTTTCATGCTCAATGATAAGAATTATTTCAGGCAGTAAAAGCCAAACTATTGTGAAAGTCTGTAAAGGCCTTTTCTGTAAAAGGATATTCCTCAAATTTGATTTTAAGATACCCTTATCTGCTTCATAGATAATTTAAAGTGACCAGATTATTTCTGTAGATTTACGAATAACTCATAAAGCTAAGTGATGAAAAGCAGCCTGATACTTGTAATTTTCCTGGTTTCCTTTACCGGTTTTTCTCAGAACACACCGGTAATATCTGAAATTTTAAATGAAAGCCCGGCCATTAAAGGAAAGACAGAATACCTTAATTCTCCTTTCGTCACCGCCGGGAACAGATCATATCTGGTTGGACATCAGGATGGCAGTTTTCCTGAAATTGGCTGGCATATAAAGGGTGAAATGGGCGGACTCTGGAATCACCCAATAAAGCTTCTTGATGGCTTTGATGTGGAAGTTATTTCTAATAATGACACCCTAATCCTGGATAAGGCGACTTCTTTTACCAATTATCCAATAGCTGGAAAACAGGATTTCGAACTTGAAGGCCTGGAAATGAAAATCGAGCGTTGGCAATTTATACCCGATGACATTCAGGGAGCTGTAGTTCAGTATAAAATTAAGAATAATGCAAAGGAGCTCAAGGAGCTACAATTTATATTTAAAGCCTTTTCAGACCTAAGGCCTACCTGGCTCGGAGAAAGAACCGGAATGAAAGATGCTGTAGATAAAGCTTTATTCAACACTAATGAAGCATACTGGGTATATAAAGATAGCCTTAACCCATGGAGTCTTGTTTACAGGGCAGACAAAGATGCTACTGCATACGATAGCTTTTCTTCAAAATATCAGGGACTGGGTAAAGGCACCTCTCTAACTTATAATTTATCCATCCCGGCCAACTCTTCTGAAATCATCACTTTTTTTATTGCCGGATCTTATAATTCTGTTTCAGAAAGTTTAAAGAACTTTCGTCATCTGAAGAAAAATCTGGAAAAAGAGATCATCGAGAAAAGAGATCATTATGCCAGATTAGCTTCCAGGTCTAAATTATCTATTCCAGATAAGCAATTAGAACAAACCTTTGAATGGCTTAAATATAATTCGGCCTGGCTGGTACAGGAGGTTCCTGAAATTGGCACCGGAATCACTGCGGGAATTCCAGATTATCCCTGGTGGTTTGGGGTAGATAGTGAATATGCCCTACAAGGATATATGGCTATAGGGCAAACCGAAGCCGTTTATAAGACGATAAGGTTGTTAGATAGCGTATCTCATGCTGTAAATG
>JBFIMP010000173.1:0-6097 GCA_041611635.1 Christiangramia sp. | reverse complement strand
TATAGAAAAAGCCCTGAAGGTTTTAGAACCACTTGATTTCAGAGAAAAGAAGGAAGAGGTGGTTAAATAGAATTTAAGATATTCCTATTGGTACCATTCCAATTTCGACCCATTTATTTTCTTCTTTTTTGAAAATTCGAATCTGGGATTCCACCGATGTACCTTGATAAAGGAAAGCATATATTTTGCCATTTAAACCCTCTTGAATAATAGGAAATGAAAGCCATACATTTGCCTTTGAGGGTTTAACCGCATTAATCTTTAAAAGACCATTTTTCAATTTAACAGCTTCAAGACCCTTTAACTTATTATTAAACTCTATTCTCTGTTTAGAATTGAAAATAGTATCGAAATCAAGATGAGGAGGCTCTTCTAACACCCAGTTTTTTTCAACATTGTGCTCTATAATATCATATACATTAAAACCCTGATTATATGCTATTTCAGAGTAATTTAAAGTTCGTTTGCTAACATATTTATAATCCACCTCGTTCAGGATATCGTAGGCATATAGATTGATAACTTTATTTTCTTTATTAACTGCACAATTAGAAAATAGCAACAGGCAATTAAGAATACCAAATTTTAATATTATTTGTCTATTTACTCTCATTTTCTATATATGATTCCACTTCGATATCTTACCCTGAGTATCCTCAAGAGTTAAAAAGCCATCCTTAGATTCCAGGATTCTAAGACTATCCTTTTTTTTCTCTATGGGCAACTCTAAAATGATTTCCGCAAGATTCACAATAATTGTGTTATTTTCTTTCAAATAAGGTAGACAAAAAAATAAACTTTGATGCTGAATATGTTTAACCTCGAAGAAAACTGGCTTATTCACCTTTTCCAACAAGAATTCAGCCTTCCCGTATTTATCGACTTTTCTTCTTTCAACAGAAAAATTTGTATCGTCATTAAAATAAAAACAATAGGCACTGGTAATCGGTTTATTATCAAAGTCCATGATCTGCATTGAAATTTTCACTGAATCACTTGTAGATTTTGAAATCTTTCTCTTATAATAACTCAAATCCTTTGTGAAATTAGTTTCATAGGATAATTTAAGCCAATTATCATCGATCTGATACTCTCCATGGCCAACTAAATCTGGTGGTAAATCGGAGGCAGAACGATAATTAAATGTACCATCATCTTTGAAATTATAACAAACTGAACCTCCAAAGGGAGTTTCGATATTGCAAAATTTCCCGATAATTTCCTGTCCTTGACCAGAGCTAAAAACGAAAAACAGCAATATCCCAATTACTAAATTCTTATTAAGCTTTCCTTTCATTCTTGAATAGAGTATAGACATTTTTTTCATGATAGATTAGTTGGGTGGCTGAAATCCAAACATAGTATAATTTTATTTAGATAACTCTTACAGGTGTAAAGTTAATTTACTTTAGTAAGTAGAATTTTATCAATTCTTAAAATAAAAAAGACCTAAAATCCTATTACTCTAATATTGTCCAAATCATAGGTAGTAGTTTTATCTGGTGCGGCTCCCAGGTACCTGAAACCGATCCACACTTTCCCTTCCAGGCAGGAAATATCGATCTTTGATTCCCTGAAAATACTGGAATTAGCACCCGAAGGTCCTAAGGGAATATTGGCATCCAACTC
Organism: Christiangramia sp.; assembly: GCA_041611635.1. GTDB lineage: Bacteria > Bacteroidota > Bacteroidia > Flavobacteriales > Flavobacteriaceae > Christiangramia. The sequence goes on along the minus strand of JBFIMP010000173.1, from coordinate 4,468 downwards.
TGTCCAGGTTGTGGTTCGCGGATCACCGGTGAAATCTGAAGTAATATAAACCCGCATTAGAAGTCCGTTATCATAAGAAGAAAGCATGTCAAAGATCAGAACTTCATTATCAGTATTGTTTAAGTTGATCCCTGGGGTGACCAGCCAGGCTTCCAACGGGCTTTCAATAGTATTATAGGCTGAGATTCTCAGGATCCGGTTGCCCGCAGATAAGGTGGGTGTAAACTTCTTTTCTCCCCCACTTACATTGATATTGGTCCATCCACGTGAATTTAAGGTAGTATTCGAGGTTACGCCATCAAAATTTTCCTCTAAAAGGAATTTAGTGCCTTCAGGCAGATTATTTCCGCAATCCAGGTACACAGGATCACACCGCTCTCCAGTCATATTCAAAGCATCTGGAGAATTAACTACTACAACATAATGCTCATCATAAAAGTCTCGGGTAAGTATTCCTTTTACACTTCCGCTACCTGTTGGCAACAGTAAAGACTTAAAATCTGAAAATGTACTCGTGCTCAAAATTGTAGTAGATCCGGTTTGGCAACTTATAAGCTGCCGTTCCCCATCATACCGGTCTACGACATTAGACGCAAACGAGTATAGATTATTCTCCTTTACGAGGTTTGGATCGAACTGAACCCCATTTAACTGGATAAATATGTTCTTTAGCTCATCAGAATAATCATCGATACTTATTTGAAGCGGCTTTATTTCCTGTTTAACTTCAGTTCTAAAAACATGATCTCCTATCAATGAATTAGGAATTGCCACGACATCACCCCTATTCTGAATTCCCAATTGTAAAACTCCATTATTAAAGCCGAGGCTTAAACCATCTAATTTTACCAGAAGCTTGCGTCCAACATCAAATGTCTCATAAAGCGAATTATCATCTAACAGGATCTGGATTCCAGAGGTAGGATCCTCAGGCTTATCCTGCACTATAATTTCCTTATAAAAATTTCCTCCGGCATCGCTTGAGATTACGTAGCCTTCGAACCAGGTTTCAGAATCCCGAAATGTATATATCTCTCTGGTTCGAGGATCAAAATTTCCCTTTACAGCCATTATGGAAGTAAGATCGCCAGCAACATTAATTGCAGGAATATCAATTACAGGCATATCATAATCGTCTGTTTTCACACAGGAAATGAGAAGAAAGCCCAATAAACTGAAGATTGTATATATCTTTTTCATTTTTAATTAAATTAAAATCTCAAACTCAGATTCACGAAAAAACTGCTGCCATTACCTAGCCAGTATTTATTCCCAAAAACGGGCATTTCTCTGTCCATGTCCTGCTTCAGGGTTCTGTAATTCGAATTTCGCGCCTGCTCAAATCCGCCAGATTTATATTCTTTATCGAGTAGATTATTTATACTCACAAAACATCCGAGATACTTATCTTTAATTCGCCACGATTTCCCACCTACCAGGTTCACCAGGAAATAACCATCAAATTGTTCCTGTTGCAATAATTCCCGGGCGATCTCTGCATCATAATCCAGCAAGGGGAATCCGTCATAATCTGTTTGAAAATTCGAAGTTCTGCTTAGCGGATTAATATCTATAAAGCCATGCGAAAAATAATTCAGCATGCTGCCAAACCACCAGTATTGAGGATCCCGGTATTCGAATCCTAATTGTGCCGCTCGCTGAGGACCACCGGCCAGGAAATAATCTTTTAAGTAGCTCTTCCCATAATCTTTGCGCCCGGAAAATGATGCCGATCTTAGATATAAAGAAGGATTATTGGCATAAGTGAACTGACCTAAAGAAGCCACTGCCTTTAATTTTATAGTAGAAGTTACCTGGTATTCACTTCCAAATTCCAGACCGAATAATTGCTTATCTATATCTGTAAGCACTTCCTGAACAAATGCTGCCGCATTTTCACTTCCGAGATCTGCCAGACCATTGCTGAAATAATAGGACACTTCAGCTGCATTATTGATCTTAGATAAATAGCCGGTAAGACGTAAGTTGAACTTTGAAGATCTATATCTATAGCTTAGGTCTGAAGTCTGAAGGACCTCTTCTTCACTATCTCTCACTATTTCATTATTCTGCCTTGGGTTAATAAATACACTCCTAAAACCTGGTGGTTTGTTGAAATAGCCAAGATTGAATTCAATATTCTGTCTCCCTGAGAATTTATAGATCAAACCAGATTTAAATCCAAGATCAAGGAAATCTACCGATTCGCTTTCCCCCAGGGAGTTTTCTTGGAAGATCCCATTCTGATATTTTCCGTCCCTCTGGTGTTGAACCCTTCCAAATTTCCCAGAGATACTCAATTCCAGTCTTTTGAAATAATATTGTGCCTGCACAAAGGCTTCAGACAGGTTAGAACTTATCTCATAATTGTATTTGTAGCTTTCCCCTATTTCAACCAACCTATCAGGATTCAAAAGATCAGACTGGCTGGCAAGCATCAAAGGATCGCCAGATACCTCTTCGGCAAAAACATCAATATCCAGGAAACTTCCACCGCCAAAAAGATCTTTGATCCGGGCGAAATTGTCACTTTTAAGAGAACTAAACCTAATTCCCGCATTTACCTTAAAATTATCCTGCAATTTCCAGTTCAGAATAAGATTTGCACTTAATTGATTGTCCCGGTTCACATCTTCGGCTAAAGCATAAATGGAGTTTGTGCCATTAAGAGATGCCGTGTTATTGGCCAGGTATAATTGCTCCCAATTCAATTGTCCATTTTCAACGAAATCATTTTGAGAACGAAAAGCAGCCTCAAAATTTTCGGAACCCTCAAATCTCAAATAATAGCTTGGTAATTTTTGATAATACGCAGGGTCGGGGTTTGCCCCACCACCAAGATATGCCTGCTGCCCATCCAAATCTGCCAGAGTTGTTCCACCATAATCTATCCTGGAATTAGCTACTTCACCAAACTGATAGGAAATATTGCTATTCACATCTATATTTTCAGAAATCTGCCAGTAATGATTTAACATCAAAACAGGCTCCCTGGTTTCCCTCATCCTCGAATTACGAATTTCACCCTCCTGGTGGCCCCAATAAGGATTATATTTTGGTCCTTTAAGATCTAGCACCTCCTGGCTAAGCGGGGCAGATTTACCTCGGGTAACCGGAGTGTAAAAACCAGCAAAATTCAGTGAATGATTGTCATTTATTTTTTTCTCTACCGAAGCAAAAAAGGAATTAGCATCATACAAAGTCCCATCTATAAATCCTTCTTCAGCATAACGCCTTGCTATAGAAAATACATAAAACCATCCATTTCCTTTTTCTCCAGAAGCATAAGTTGCCATGGCCCTTCCCGAATAAGACCTATTGGAACCGGCAACCGATACCCTTGATCCCTTTTGATATTTTGAAGCACGCATTAAAATATTGGTGGTTCCTCCCAGCCCTCCAAAACCATACTCTGTAGGGGCTATACCAATACTAAAAACCTGATTTCGCTGCACATCATTCAGTCCACCCCAGTTGCTCCATTGTGGTCGACCATCGTAAAGCTTATTCATTTCAACCCCGTTGATAAGTAACTTCCCGTATTCTGAACCTAAACCCCGAACCCTAAAGAAGGTCTGACTAAAATCGAAAGCGGCAGCATTGAGATAAACATCCCTGGTGGATTGCAGCAGCCCCGAGATATTGTCGAACTCCCCTTCTTCGGCAAGGATCTCAGATTCTAACAGGCTTATCGTAAACTGCTGACTGCGTTCGTAAAATTCGTCTGGCTGAAGCAAGATATCTCCCAGATCTTTAATTTCAGAGTTGATCTTTAGCGGTAAGCGTTTGGTAATATATCCCGGCCTGGAAGCTACCAGAATTACTTCATTAGAAGCAATTGTTTCTACCCCGATGGAAAAAGTTCCGTCGGTATTGGTCAGGATTTCATTGAATGACCCCTGAATTGCAATTTTAACCTGTGGTAAGGGCACATCGGTGATTGCGTCTACTAACCTGCCCTTTATGGCGGGTTGCTGGGAACTCACTTTCAAACTTATAAGTATGAAAATGAAAACCCAGAAAATCGAAATTTTCATTTAGTGCCTTCTCATCGAAATGTAATATAATGTTAGTCAATTATATTATAACTAACAAAATATCAGTACTTTAATATCTGTTTTTCACACTTATATTTTGAAGTTAAACCTTAAGTCGATTTTTTTTGTTCTTAACCTGATGGTTTTCTCGGGCGATGGCATTCGTTGTCAGAATATGAAAGAATACCAGATCGAAACCGTGGCTTTTTATAACGTAGAGAACCTTTTTGATACAGTAGACGACACTTTGACCTTTGATGATGATAGGACAGCTTTAGGAAAAGATCGCTGGACAGAGGAGCGTTATAAAAGAAAAATAGAAAATATTGCCAGAGTGCTCTCTGAGATAGGAAAAGATGTAGCCGGTAATTCTCCGTTAATCATTGGATTATGTGAGATCGAGAACAGGTTAGTACTCGAAGATCTGATCT
>JBFIMP010000172.1:0-6098 GCA_041611635.1 Christiangramia sp. | reverse complement strand
GATGACAAGGTTGTGGGAAATTCGCATTACCCATGGAAGAAATTTACCTTCTTCATTGTATCTTCCTCTTTTCAAGGTCCTTATAACTTTAATGAAAGTATCCTGGAAGATATCTTCAGCGATATCCCGGTCGTAGACTTTAGAAAAAATAAAACTGTAAATACGATGTTGGTGACGAGTGATGAGGGCGCCAAGTGCGTTTTCATTTCCATCAAGATAATCACGAACGAGCGAGGCGTCAGTTACCTTAGTGTTATTCATAACAGTTACTTTAATGTACAGAAATCAGGAATTTCTGTGGGTTAGGTTATTTAGTTTAAAAAAAGTAACTGTGTTTAATAGGCAACTCTATTTTGGTTATGCACCAAATATAGCAAGATAAAATCGAGAAATACAAACAAAACCTTAATTTTTTAACAATACTATAGGTTTTTATAGGCTTTCTTTCCCGCTTCATTATGAGTAACTTTGCGCTCCTAGCAGAAATTGAGCATGACAACAGATATATCAAAGGCAGACCCTAAAAAGAATATTATAATCAAAGGTGCAAAGCTGCACAATCTTAAAAATATAAATGCCGTCATCCCCAGAAACAAACTGGTGGTGATCACTGGATTATCTGGTTCAGGAAAGTCAAGCCTTGCTTTCGATACCCTTTATGCCGAAGGTCAACGCCGATATGTAGAAAGTCTTAGTTCCTATGCACGTCAATTTCTGGGCAGACTTAATAAGCCTAAAGTTGACTATATAAAAGGAATCGCTCCGGCGATTGCAATAGAACAAAAAGTTAACTCGACCAACCCCCGCTCTACTGTGGGTACTTCTACAGAGATCTATGATTATCTCAAACTGCTTTTTGCCAGGATTGGCAGAACCTACTCTCCTATCTCTGGGAACGAAGTAAAAAAAGACACGGTCACAGATGTAATAAATTATGTGAAGTCATTTCCCGAAAGAGAAAAGCTTCTTTTGCTTGCTCCTATTCATGTTGAACAAGGCAGATCTTTAGAGAAAAAGATAAAGGTACTGGCGCAACAGGGATACAGCAGGATCAAGATCGATGATGAAGTGGTTAGAATTGATGAGACCGATCTTTCAAAAGCCAATGATGATAACACCTGGCTGGTAGTAGACCGAATAATCACTAAGGACGAGGAAGATTTTTATAACCGTCTCGCCGATGCCACAGAGGCTGCCTTTTTCGAAGGGAAAGGAGAATTATTTATAGAAAAGCTTTCAGATAACAGTTCAAGACATTTCAGCAATAAATTTGAACTGGACGGGATGAGCTTTTTAGAGCCCAACGTGCATTTATTCAGTTTTAATAATCCTTACGGGGCCTGTCCTAAATGTGAAGGATATGGGGATGTAATTGGCATCGATGAAGACCTGGTGATTCCAAATACAGGACTTTCAGTTTATGAAAATGCTATTTTCCCATGGAGGGGAGACAGTATGAGCTGGTATAGAGATCAATTGGTGAAAAATTCGCATAAATTCGATTTCCCTATTCATAAACCTTATTTCGAACTCAGTGATGAGCATAAAGAATTGATCTGGAATGGGAATGAATATTTTGAGGGTCTTAACCAGTTTTTCGATTTCCTTGAAAGCAAAGCCTATAAGATTCAGAACAGGGTAATGCTTTCCCGTTATCGCGGTAAGACCAGATGTTCCGCCTGTAAAGGTAAAAGATTAAGGCCCGAAGCGCAATATGTAAAGATAAATGATCATAGTATTACAGACCTGGTAGAAAAACCTCTGGATAAAGTAAGAGCATTTTTCAAGGACCTGGAACTTAATGCATCAGACCAGGTAATAGCGAAAAGACTGCTTACAGAGATCAGGAATAGATTAGAATTCCTCTCTAATGTGGGTCTTGATTATCTTACCCTTAACAGGAAATCTAATAGCCTTTCTGGTGGGGAATCGCAAAGAATTAATCTGGCTACCTCCCTGGGTAGTAGCCTGGTTGGTTCCATGTACATTCTAGATGAACCTTCTATAGGTCTGCATCCAAAAGATACTGAAAAACTTATTGGCGTATTAAAGAATCTTCGCGATCTAGGAAATACGGTTATTGTTGTAGAACACGATGAGGAAATCATGAATGCGGCAGATGAAATTATCGATATTGGGCCTGAAGCTGGAACTAACGGTGGTTATGTTGTGGCTACAGGAACCATGAAAGATATACTAAAATCTGATTCTCTTACGGCAAGCTATCTCAACGGAAAACTGCAAATTGAAGTTCCTGAAAAAAGAAGGACTTCGAAAAATAAAATAAAAGTGCTCGGAGCCAGGGAAAACAATCTGAAGAACATCGATGTAGAGTTTCAATTGGGGGTTTTCACAGCGATTACAGGTGTTTCGGGAAGTGGTAAAAGTACACTGGTAAAAAAGATCTTATATCCAGCTGTTCAAAAGGAAATTGGAGGGTATGGAGAAAAGGCAGGCCAGTTCAGCGGAGTTGAAGGTAATTTTAAAAGCATAGGAAGCGTTCAATTTGTAGACCAGAACCCTATAGGAAGATCTTCCAGATCTAATCCGGTTACATATATCAAGGCTTACGACGATATTAGAAATCTCTTCGCCAGCCAGAAACTTGCTAAAATAAGAGGGTTTAAGGCAAAACATTTTTCTTTTAATGTTGATGGCGGTAGGTGCGAAACCTGTAAAGGAGAGGGTGAAGTTACCATAGAAATGCAGTTCATGGCAGATGTGCACCTTGAGTGTGAAACCTGCAGTGGTAAACGTTTCAAAAAAGATGTGCTCGAAGTAAGCTTTCACGACAAGAACATCGATGATGTTTTAAATATGACTATAGATGATGCAACTGAATTCTTTGAGGATTATGGAGAAAACAAGATCGTGAAAAAATTAAAGCCACTTAAAGATGTAGGCCTAGGATACGTCCAGTTAGGACAAAGTTCCTCTACACTTTCAGGAGGTGAAGCCCAAAGGATTAAACTCGCTTCATTCCTGGTAAAAGGAAATACCAAGACCAAGGCCTTATTCATTTTTGACGAACCTACCACCGGATTACATTTTCACGATATCAAAAAACTATTAAAATCCTTTAATGCTCTTATTTCAAAAGGTCATACAGTAATTGTCATCGAACATAATATGGACCTCGTGAAATGTGCAGATGAGGTGATCGACCTTGGTCCTGAAGGTGGGGAAAATGGAGGATACCTTGTTGGTCAGGGAACCCCGGAAGAACTTTCAAGGATCAAAAACTCCTACACCTCTAAATATTTGCACGAGAAATTAAGGTAGAGTTTAAGATTCTAAATTTCAACAACTTAAAAATTAAAAGGCCACGAACAGCCTTTGGATAACCCAGTGGTATCGGACTTTGGCACGTCCTTTGTATTTAATAGAGAAATGTTTATAATTAAATACGCTACTACCATGAGAAACCTGACCCTTTTTTTTGCATTCTTATTTATTGGATGGTCAGTATCGGCATCTGTGAATTCAAAGTCGGCCACCACTAATTTCTATAATTACAATGATTCGTTCATTTTTGTTGAAGGAGGAGTTGAATTTGCAGTTTACCCAAATGGTGAATTCGATTTTTATTATAATCCTGATTTCGCTAGAAGAAACTCGGTACACATTTCCACCCCAAACGTAAACATTAGTTACAACGGTGGTTATAATTATGATCCATTCGTGCAATATGATGATTATGGAGCGGTGATCCAGATTGAAAACGTACCTATATATTATGACTATTACGGTAGAATCATCCAGGCAGGAAATATTTTTCTTCGATATAACAATTTTGGGAGGCTGGCAAGAGTAGGAAACTTACATGTTCATTATAATAATCATCATCATATTACTCACTACAGTGGTTACATAAATCATTTCAACAGACGCTATGTATATAGGCCATGGCACGATTATTATCGTCGTCCTAATGTGAATGTAAGTATCGTCTTTGGAAGACCATATCGTGCGTATTACGAGCCTCAAAGAATTTCTTATAACCAGTATGTGACTGTTTATAATAATTATTATTTTAAAAATAACAGAAGGAGAGATTTTTACAGGCCCTCACAAAGGATAAGATCATATAATCATGGAAGAAGAACCAGCTCGAAGCGCAACATTGCGTATGTAAAAAATCACAAAAATTATAACCGTGCTGCCACGAGAGAGAGTGTTTCACGGGATAGGGTTTATTCGGAAAACAATAGATCTTCCAGAGTAAAAACTGCAAGAAACACCAGAGGTAAAGTTGATAATAGATCTCCGCGAGTTTATAGTGAAAGGAATGAAAGAAGTACAGATTCCAGAGGAAGGTCTTCAAAAATCCAAAATACAACTCGTAGAAAGCAGGGTGCTGTTAAAGAGCGTTCTACTAGAAGGCCACATAAACCGAATTCTTCGGTAAGGACAAGGACCGAAACTAGAAATGCAACAAGCGTGAATAGAACTGGTTCTTCGTCAAAAGGTAGATCTGTTCAAACAAATTCGAATTCTAGAATCAGAAATTCTGCACCGGTAAATAGTAATAGAACTATAGAAAAAAGCAATAGAAATTCTGAAAGGAATTCAACTGTTAAACGTCAAAAAAGACAAAGCAGTGCTTCTATAAGAACCAGAGCAAATTCGGGGATCTCAAGATCTCAATCGGTTAGAATAAAAAAATCTACAGGAAGGAGAAGTTCGGCACGAAATATGAATAATAGATTATAGATGACAAGTTCATAATTTAATTTTTTGGTTGGTTAGTTGGAAAACCCTTGACGCTCCCACGCTGATAGGGTTTTCTCGTTTTATGACCTTTTCAGAAATTTATCTATCATTGCATTAATGTCTTCAGAAAATTTTAAATTATAAATAATAATTAGATATAGAACACCTGTTAGCCCGGCTTTGATAGCAATATTCATGATGGGATGAAGCGATAAATTAAAAAAATAGAATCCTGTACTAAATAGGGCTGTTAATAATAAGGCACCCAAGGATTTAATAGTAAAGGGATGAATTTTAAACTTTTTGAATACAATGAATATCTTCGATGTATTATAGAGTGAAAATGCTATAAAACTTGCGATCGCAGCTCCTTCGATTCCATATGAAGGAATGAAGAATATGTTAAGCACAAAAGCCAGCAAAACCAGGATCACTCCTACCCCAAGCACAATACGGTAATAATCTGAATTAAAAAGAATACTATTGTTATTTCCCAGGAAATTATCATATAGTTTCACCAGAGAGATCAACAACACGATCAAAATACTGATCTCGTATTCTTCGGGAATCAATTCGTACAAAGAATTCACGTTAGTTATGATCCAGACAAAAATGAGTCCACTCACAATAAGCAAATTAATCGAACTCTTTTCATAAAGGTCCTTGAGTCCTTTTCTGTCTTTATTGTTCAACATCTCAGCCGTAAGCGGATTGGTGATCTGATGCATTGCCTTTTGAGGTACAGATATCACGGTAGCGATATAAACAGCTATCCCGTAAATAGCCACATTCTCAATAGGTAGATAATGTTCTATCATTACCTTGTCCAGATCTAAAAGAACCGTTGCGATAGAAGCCGCCAGAAGGATTAAAGAGGAATACTTTAATACTGGAGATAGGTTTTTCGGAAATTTAAAACTGAATTTTGGCCTGTGCAAAGAAAAAGCATACATGGCCATCAAAATAGTCCTTAATACAAAAACCCCAGAAATACTGTAAATAAAGAACTCTACACTTATCCATTTAAAATAAAAGGCAGATAAAAGCAGACTAATGCACAGCCTGTGAAAAACCTCTTTCATCAAATTTCCAAAGGCGCTCTTATAATATATCTTCGACCAGGAAAAGAATACTTCGAAATATGCCGTGGCCATGGCGATCACAAAAATCAGCCAGACGTATGGCTGCACCAGGCTATTCTCTCCCTGAAAATATTCCAGCAGATAATCGTAAAATATAAAGCCAGCTATTCCTAATATCAGTCCTACTACCGCCGGGAGCACTAGAACAAGATTCAATAATCTGTCCTGATCTCCCCTTGTTCTGTAAGAGGTGAAAAATTTAATGAGAGTACTATGCACTCCAAAAACAAGGAATGGCCAGAT
>JBFIMP010000171.1:0-6098 GCA_041611635.1 Christiangramia sp. | reverse complement strand
CTTTGGTTTTAGCCTCGCTATTGGCAGTTTTAGTGTTCTCGATATCTATAGCGAAAATATCGACCTCAGGATCGCAAGGGTCAGGGCTAATGAGGTTTTGAATATTCCTGTGGTGCTGGGAAACGGACTGCAATATGCCGAATACAGGATCAAAAGTGAGCAGTTCCCCGTAGAAACCGATTTAGAAGAAGCTCCGCTAAACCTTACCGGGATGGAATGCAAATGGGATAAGATAAAACCGCCCAATAAAGACCAGGAAGTAGTAAGTTTGATCGTATCAGGTTGTGAAGAATCAGATTTTTCAAGAATATACTCCAAGATAATGGCTAACATCGATGATATTTACGGCTCGGTTGGCAACAGGAAACCCATTTCGGTAAAAAGACTTAAAATAAAGGCCGGCCTGCAACGCATCACGGATGAAATGAAAACAAAACTGGGAAGGTGGAGCCTGCCTGCTTTTATGAAGAGTTTTATGATAGCTTATTTCGGGGAATTATATCTGCGGAATACCAATGCCGGTAAAAGTTACCTTCAGAAACTGGTGGAACTTTCAGACAATCTCACCCTGGACGGCAGGATAAATACCGTAATTACAGGGAATCGCTCACAGCGTAAAAAACTAATAGCCTACCTGGATAAGCTTGAGAATATGAATTTAATCAAATATGGGGTTCATGTAAGCGAAGAAAGTATTATGTCCTGTTACGTAAAAGACATCAATACAGACCAGCATATCCACTTTATAGATGGTGGAAATGGCGGATATACAAAAGCGGCTAACCAGCTGAAATTAAAATTTCAGGATTAACCGCTTTTTTTCAATTTTTAATCTTCCAGCATTCCAGCTCTTTCCGCATCTCTGGGCTCTGGCCAGGTCATTTGCTCACCAGTTCTTCTGCTAACCGGAAGAACGATTTTCTCCCTGGAAGTAGTTTCTTCGTCCTCGCTGGCCATATAAGCAAGTACAGCAGTTAGAATAACATTATTCTTCACATCGTCAAAAACGATCTTATCATAGGTATCCCTGTTCGTATGCCAGGTATAGTTCCAGTAGTCCCAGCTTAAAGAGCTTAAGTTGAAAGCCGGAGCTCCTGCCGCGACGAAAGAAGCATAATCTGACCCTCCTCTTCCCGGAGTTCCCGGAAAATTTGTTTCAATATGCTGGCTAACATTCTCTGGTACTTCATACAACCAGCTACCCAGGTAATCGTAAGAATTCAGGAACCCGTTTCCAGAAATGTTCACTACTCTACCCGTTCCGTTATCCTGGTTAAATACTGCCTGAACATTATTCACGATTTCAGGATGATCCTTTACAAAAGCTCTCGAACCGTTTAAACCCTGTTCTTCGCTTCCCCAATGGCCAACTAAAATGGTCCTTTTTGGGTTTGGATATAATTTCTTAAGAATGCGCATCGTCTCCATCATTACCAAAGTACCCGTGCCGTTATCTGTAGCCCCGGTAGCGCCATCCCAGCTATCAAAATGCGCTGAAAGGATCACATATTCCTCTGGCTTTTCAGATCCTTTTATTTCCGCAATGGTATTAAAAGTTGGTACTTCACCAAGTTCAGAAGATTCTGCTACCACTTTGATCTCTGGCTTATCGCCATATTCTGCAAGTCGGTAAAGCAATCCGTAATCTTCTAGGGAAACATCTATGGTTGGAACTTCTTCAGTATAGGCCGAAAATACTTTATTCACCCCAAAGCCCCTAGACCAGTAAGAACTAATGATTCCTTCAGCGCCAGCTTCTTCTAATGCTTTTGGAAGTTCTCTTCTGGAAAGCCCGGTTTTTCTTAACCTTTCATCCCACAATTTTTCCAGGGAATCACGCTGGCTTTTCATTTTTTCAAATGACTCTTTAGTAGCCCACTCTTCCCAGTTATCATCTGGTCTTCCCGTAGGTTGGGGCATGGAGATCATTACGAATTTTCCTTTCACCGATCTTAGCTTTTGAACAAAATCAAGGGAATCTTTAGCTTCGGGAAGGATTACTACCTCTGCAGTAACACCTTTTTTTCCAGTTGAGGGACTCCAGGCAAGTTGTCTACCTTCGAGACTTTGAATCCTTGGTGAAATCATGTCGATATGGGTAATGCCTCGTTCCCAGCCTTTCCATTTACCCCATTGCTCATTTCTCGCAGTTATTTGCCAGCTATTATATTTTTTTACGGCCCAGTCATTAGCATTCTTCATTTGTGGAGTTCCCACCAAACGCGGGCCTACCACGTCCAGCAATTCATGGGCGAGCTCTTCTAATTGTGAATTATTTTCTGCTTCCTTAACAATCTTATCGATCATTTCTTCTCTGCTCTGAGCGTAAATTATAGCTGTAGATAAAAAGAAGAGAATAAAAACCGAGAGTACTCTATTAGTCATAAATAAAAAGTTTTTGAGGTTGATTTCAAGAGGTTACAATATCGCGCAATTTTTGCCAATACATGAAATAAGACCGCTGTAAGCTGTGATAGTTTAATTTACGAGCGAAAATTAATTATCTTGGCAATCCTTAAATCTGAAAATTTAAAATAAGAACATGCCTAAAATTATACATACCCTAACCTTTTTCCTAATGGCTACCACCATTAGCTTTGGTCAAACCTCAGACCTGAGTGTTAAAAAAATAATGCAGGATACAGATTGGATGGGAACTTTCCCTAGCTCTGTTAAGTGGGACATCCACAGCGAGAATATATATTTCGATTACAATCCAGACCAGAATCCTTCAGATTCTTTATACCGCATAAATATTAAAAATCCTGCAAAGATCTTAAGTGTTTCAGCAGAAGAAAAACAAGAGATCATTCCAACTTTCGGGGATTTCAATAACTCCCGCTCTAAAACCATTTTTACTAAAAATGGCGATCTTTTTATCTACGATCTTAAGGCTAAAGAGAAAAGAGAATTACTAGACCTTTCTTTCTCCATCCAGGGTGCAGAATTCATGGCAGATGATAGCAACATCTCTTTCCAGGCAGACGGGAATGCATTTATCTATAACCTGGAGAACGGAAGTATAAAACAGATCACTCATTTTAAAAAGGGATCTGAAAGACAAAAGAAAGACAGGGATACTTCAGCTAAAGAGGCGTGGTTGGAAAGTGAGAATCTGGGATTACTGGAGGTTGTGAGGCAACGTAAGGAAGAAAAGGAAAGTTCTGAAGCATATTTAAAGTCTACAAAAGAAGCTGAAGATTTCGTTTTTTACCTGAAGGGCAAGGAACTCCGGAATCTTGAAGTTTCTCCAAACGGAAATTTTGCGGGATTCAGTCTTATTGAACGTAAGCGTGGCAAAGAGACCGTGGTTCCAAACTATGTAGACGAAAGTGGTTATACGGTAGACCTTCCCGCAAGAAGCAAAGTAGGAGATTTGGAATACACGGCAGAGCTTGCCTTATATGATCTTAGAAAGGACACGGTCTATATGATCGACTTTTCAGGATTGCCAGGAATAAAAGATCTCCCAGATTACACCACCGATTATCCAGATAAGGATTGGAAAAAAGAAGAAAGGGAGATCATACCCTCAAAGATCTATTTTTCAGATAATGGCGAAAAGGCTGTGGTGAATTTAAGGTCTACCGACAATAAAGACCGTTGGATCGCGGCCATAGATTTGGAAAATGGAATATTAAGGTCTATCGAGAGACAAAGAGACGAGGCCTGGCTGGCCGGTCCTGGGATTGGAAACACCTATTACGGAAATGCCACCATGGGCTGGTTGCCAGACAATAAGCATATCTATTTCCAAAGCGAAGAATCTGGATATTCCCATCTTTATGTGCTGGATGTTGAGAACGGAGAAAAGAAAGATCTTACCCCGGGAGATTTTGAGGTTTTTGATCCAATGATCTCCAATGATGAAAAGCACTGGTACTTTACTTCCTCTGAAATACACCCGGGAGAAAGACATTTCTACCGCATGCCGCTAATGGGAGGCAAGACTGAAAAACTTACCAGTATGACCGGTAAAAATGAAGTTAGCCTGTCTCCAGATGAAAAATATATGGCTATCACCTATTCTTACATGAATAGCCCGGAAGAGCTGTATTTGAAAAAGACCAGGACAAATGCAGAACCCCAGCAATTAACCAGTGGAAAATCTGAAGCTTTTTCAGCCTATGCCTGGAGAGAACCAGAACTCATTAAATTTGAAGCTCGTGATGGCGCTATGGTACCGGCAAGGCTTTATATTCCCGAAGAAAGCGTAAAGAACGATGCGGCAGTGGTATTTGTTCACGGTGCAGGGTATTTACAAAACGCTCATAAATGGTGGTCCAGTTATTTCAGAGAATACATGTTCCACAACCTGCTTACAGATCTTGGATATACGGTAATCGATATAGATTATCGCGGAAGCGCCGGTTATGGGCGCGACTGGAGAACAGGCATCTATCGCCATATGGGAGGTAAGGATCTTACAGACCAGGTGGACGGCGTGAAATATCTTATTGATAACCATGATATCGATCCCGAAAAAGTGGGTATTTACGGTGGAAGTTATGGTGGCTTTATTACCCTTATGGCCATGTTCACTGAAGCCGAAACCTTCAAGGCCGGTGCTGCCCTGAGATCGGTAACAGACTGGGCACATTATAACCATGGTTATACTTCTAATATCCTGAACGAACCATCTAAAGACCCTATTGCCTACCGCAGGTCTTCCCCTATCTATTTTGCTGAAGGCCTTAAGGGAGATCTTTTGATCGCCCACGGAATGGTAGACACCAATGTGCATTTTCAGGATGTAGTGAGGCTGGCACAAAGACTTATAGAACAGGGTAAAGAAAATTGGGAAATGGCCGTCTACCCGGTAGAAGGTCACGGTTTTGTGGAACCAAGCAGCTGGACCGATGAATATCGCAGGATCCTGGAATTATTTAACGAAAATTTACTGGAAGAATGATGGATATCGAATATGTAAGAGAACAATTCCCGGCGCTGGACAAAGATTTTATCTTTATGGATAATGCCGGTGGCTCTCAGGTTCTAAAAAAGGTCATTGAGCGCATTAGCATTTTCATGGTAGACCATAATGTACAATTAGGCGCTTCCTATAAAGTCTCAGCAGAAGCAGGTAGAAAACTAAAGTTCGCCACTTCCAGAATTGCCGAACTGGTGAACGCCTCAAGGGATGAGGAAGTAGTTATAGGTTCTTCTACCACCATGTTGCAAAGAATACTGAGCCTTACCATTAGTAGCCAATGGAAAAAAGGAGACGAGGTGATCGTGACCAATACAGACCATGAAGCAAATGTATCCCCATGGATGGATCTTAGGGAGAAGGGCATCGAAGTGAAGATCTGGCAGGTGAATAAAGAAAGCCTGGAACTTGAGATTCCAGACCTCCAGAAATTAATGACCGAAAGAACGAAACTAGTTGCAGTTACTCATGCATCCAACGTTCTGGGAACTATAAATCCCATCAAAAAGATAGCAAAAGCTGTTCACGAGGCCGGAGCCCTTATTTGTGTGGATGGTGTGGCCTATGCCCCACATAGAAAGGTAGACGTAAAAGACCTGGATGCAGATTTCTATACTTTCAGCTGGTATAAGACCTTTGGCCCTCACCTGGCTGTGATGTACGGCAGGTACGAAGAACTGGCAAAACTGGAAAGCATGAACCATTATTTCATCGGTAAAGAGAGCATTCCCTATAAGCTGCAACCAGGAAATTTTAATTTTGAGCTTACCTATAGTACGCTGGGTATAATCGAATATTATGATGAAATATTCAGGCATCATTTTAGATCTGAAAAGGCAGATTTCCCGGAAAGACTTAGCAAAACATTCGAGCTTATTGCTTCACATGAAGAAAAACTTGCTACGCTTCTTTTAGATTATCTCAATAGCGTACCAGAAGTCAGGATCATTGGAAATACAGACGCCGACAAATCTAAAAGAGTACCAACCATCTCATTTGTTCATGAGAAATATAAAAGTAATGAGATCGTAGAAAAAGTGGACGGTCACGGGATCGGGATCAGGTTTGGAGATTTCTATGCGAAAAGATTAATTCAGGCTTTGCAACTTGAAGAAAAGAACGGTGTGGTTCGGGTAAGCCTGGTGCATTATAACACAACCAAGGAAGT
>JBFIMP010000170.1:0-6099 GCA_041611635.1 Christiangramia sp. | reverse complement strand
TTGGTACGGGTCCTATAAAAGGATTCGCGACTACCTTACTAATTGGTATCGCTACTTCTTTATTTACGGCTATTTTCATCACCAGATTGTTCATTGATGGATACGGTAAAAAAGGAAAATCTCTAGATTTTACTACTTCTCTTACCAAAAATCTGTTCACTAACATGAACATCGATTTCCTTAAAAAGAGAAAGGTTGCCTATATAATTTCAGGATTATTTATTGTAATTAGTGTTGGATCTTTATTTGTACAGGGTCTTAACCAGGGAGTTGATTTTGTTGGAGGTAGAACATATACCGTAAGATTTGCAGATGATGTAAATCCTACTGAAGTTCAGAACGACCTTGTGGCTACTTTTGGTAGTGCTGAAGCGAAGACTTTTGGACCAGACAACCAGTTAAAGATCACCACAAAATATAAGGTAGATCAAGAAGCTGCTGAAGTTGATGAAGAAATTCAAAGATCACTTTATGAATCTCTAGGTAGCTATCTTCCGGCAGATTTAACTTATGAAGAGTTTGTAGACGGAGCAGATGACAAACAGGTGGGAGTAATGCAATCTATGAAGGTTGGAGCAACAATTGCCGATGATATTAAAAATGCTTCCTTCTGGGCGGTATTAGGTTCTCTTATTGTGGTGTTCCTTTATATCCTGTTGCGTTTCCGTAAATGGCAATTTAGTTTAGGAGCCGTAACTGCAGTATTCCATGATGTTTTGGTAGTATTGGGTATTTTCTCTTTACTATACAAAGTGATGCCATTCAACATGGAAATCGACCAGGCCTTTATCGCGGCGATCCTAACCGTAATTGGTTACTCGTTGAATGATACCGTGGTAGTGTTCGATAGAATTAGAGAATACGTGAATGAGCATACTAGTTGGGAGCTAAATAAAACAGTGAACGCTGCTTTAAACAGTACTATTAGTAGAACTTTGAATACCTCGCTTACTACTTTGGTGGTATTACTAGCAATTTTCATCTTTGGAGGTGAAAGTATCAGAGGATTTATGTTTGCACTTATCGTTGGTGTTATTGTAGGTACTTATTCGTCGTTATTCATTGCGACTCCTGTAATGTTCGATAGCGTGAAGAAAAAGTCTTCTATTCAAAAGAAAGAAAAGCCTAAGGCAGAAGAGGCTGCTACAGCCTAATCTGTAAAAGGATTATATATTAAAAAAGGCTTTCCATTTGGAAAGCCTTTTTTATTAGCGGTCATCTCAAATAACCTAATAGTATTTTTTAATCTTTCTTAAAGCTTATTTTATCGCCTTGTTCAACACCCCATGCGTCTGATAAGCCTCCGTTGATCTCGAGCACAAATTTTGCCGGCCCTTCAGAAGGTAAAGAAGTTTCATCTCTTGGAGTGGCGTTCTTCTGGATACTTACTAAAGTGCTGTCTGCAGCGTAATAAATGATGTCTAAGGGGATATAGGTATTCTTCATGTAAAAGCTTCTCACTCTTTCGTCATCATAAATGAATAGCATTCCCTGGTCATCTTCCATGCTCTCACGGTACATAAGGCCGGTTTGATGTTCATAGTCAGACTCAGCCAGTTCTATATCCAGTTTTTTCAGGGTATCACCTGAAGCCTTGATCATATACAATTCCCCTTCCTTTGTGAAGGTGATAGGATCGGTCTCAATGACCTCTTGTTTCTTGTCGTCATCGCCACAGGATGTGAGGCTCAAACTTAAAAAAAGAGAGAGCGTGGCAAGGCTTAAAATTCGCTTTTTCATACTGTCTTTCTCTTCACAGGTCTATACATAAAGTATAACCCGGCGATTACAAATGGGATACTTAGCCATTGGCCGGTATTAAGTAGCCAGTTTGCGCGTTCCCCTACCTGTGGTTCTTTAATGAATTCTATAAAGAATCTAACTGTCCATAGCAATACAAGGAACAAACCAAATATATAGCCGGTTTTAAAGCGCTTTTCTGTTTTCCAGTATAAGAACCAAAGAATTAGAAAAATGGCCAGGTAGCAGGCAGATTCATATAATTGGGCAGGATGTCTTGGAAAGTCCTCGCCCAGTTTTTCAAATATTACTCCGTAATCTGAATTGGTTGGTTTCCCTATGATCTCTGAATTGATGAAATTTCCTATTCTTACGAAAATGGCACCACTGGCCACCGGGATCACGATCCTGTCTAGGATCCAAAGCACCGGTTTTTCTATGATCCTTTTTGAATATAAATACATGGCAACGATTATACCAATAGCCGCTCCATGACTGGCAAGACCTCTGAATCCTGTGAATTCAAATTCTGGTTCAAAACGAACGGGAAGAAAAATTTCTAATAGATGATTTTGAAAATACTCCCAGTCATAGAATATAACATGTCCTAATCGGGCTCCAATAAGCGTAGCTAAAACCGTATAAATGAACAAGGAATCTAGTTTTTCAACAGATATATTTTCCCTTGTATAAATAGCCTTCATGATATACCAGCCAAGGCTAAAGGCGATTAAAAACATTAAGCTGTAATAGTGAAGAGTGAAAAATCCTAGATCTAATCCTTCAGAGGGATTCCAGCGAATGGCATTAAGGAGCATACTAATATTTTTGATTAGGCGTAAATATACATATTTGCCTTTTCTTTAGCTTGTTTTGCTGCTGGATTTTCGGGGCACCGGGTCGTATCCCGAACCGCCCCAGGGGTGACATCTGGCAATCCGTTTTAATCCCATGCAGAGGCCTTTTACAGGTCCATGAAGCTCTATTGCCTCCAGCATATAACTGGAGCAGGTAGGTTGATACCTGCATGAAGCAGGGGTAAGGGGAGATATGAATTTCTTGTAGAGCTGAACAACAGCGGTCAATATGTTACTTAACCATCGGTTCAGCATAATAAGATTTATTTTACAGAAAAGGTGGTGCCTTCTTTGCCGTCCTTTAATTGAATTCCTATTTCCTGCAATTGGTCCCTAATCTGATCGCTTAAAGCAAAATTCTTATTGTTTCTTGCTTCAGCTCTCAATTTGATCAATAGCTCGATGGTTCCGGTTAACTTTTCTTCATCGTTTTCATTTTCTGAAACGCCATCAAGAAGTCCAAGAATATCAAAC
The DNA here is from genome assembly GCA_041611635.1 of Christiangramia sp. Taxonomy (GTDB): domain Bacteria; phylum Bacteroidota; class Bacteroidia; order Flavobacteriales; family Flavobacteriaceae; genus Christiangramia. The sequence continues at coordinate 3,028 of JBFIMP010000170.1, read as the reverse complement.
ATAAAGGCATTCATGGTAGACTTTAATTCTTCCCTGTCCGTTTCGGTGATAGTAACGGAGCCTTCCTTGATACTGTTGATAGTTTTAACGGCATCAAAAAGTTTTGCTATGACGATAGGACTGTTAAAGTCATCGTTCATGGCGTCATAGCAGGACTGCTTCCAACCTGCCAGATCAAAACTTGTTTTGTCAGAAACAGGAAGGTCTTCAACCGAATAATAAGCCTCCATAAGTCGGTTAAAGCCTTTTTCACTACCAAGTAAGGCTTCGCTTGAAAAATCAAGTATGCTGCGGTAATGTGCTTGAAGGATAAAGAATCTTACCACGTTTGGTGAAAATGCTTTGGTAAGAACATCATTATTTCCGGTAAAGATCTGTTCCGGAAGAATGAAATTACCGGTGCTTTTTGCCATTTTCTTACCGTTAAGAGTAAGCATGTTGGCGTGTAGCCAGTAGTTTACAGGAGATTTTCCTGTAGCAGCTTCCCCCTGGGCGATTTCACATTCGTGGTGCGGGAATTTCAAGTCCATTCCTCCACCATGAATATCAAATTCCTCTCCCAGGTATTTTGTACTCATCACCGTACATTCAAGATGCCAGCCAGGAAATCCGTCGCTCCATGGTGATGGCCATCTCATAATATGTTGCGGCTCTGCTTTTTTCCAAAGCGCAAAATCCTGCGGATTCCTTTTGTCGCTTTGTGCCTGCAACTCTCGTGTGTTCGCGATCATGTCTTCGATCGCTCTTCCACTGAGTTTGCCGTATTTATGTTCTTTATTGAATTTTAAGACATCAAAATACACCGACCCATTTGCTTCATAGGCAAATCCATTTTCAAGGATGGTTTTGATGATCTCGATCTGTTCAACTATATGTCCCGTAGCAGTAGGCTCGATACTTGGCGGCAGGTTGTTGAATTTCTGTAATATATTATGGAAATCCACCGTATATTTTTGAACAACTTCCATAGGCTCTATCTGCTCGATCCTTGCCTTTTTGGAAATCCTGTCCTCTCCGCTATCGGCATCGTTTTCAAGATGGCCTGCATCGGTAATATTCCTTACATAACGCACTTTATATCCAAGATGCTTCAGGTATCTAAAAACCAGATCAAATGATATGAATGTCCGGCAATTACCTAAATGCACATTGCTGTATACGGTAGGTCCGCAAACATACATCCCTACATTTCCTTCGTTGATGGGCGTGAAAACTTCCTTTTCACCGCTCATGGAATTATAAAGTTTCAGGCTTTGTTCCTGGTAAAGCGCCATGTAATAAGTTGTTTATGATTTATTAGAACGATGTGTCTAATTTAATATAATCCAGAAATTCTCTTCTAACTTCTTTTTGTTTGAAAGCTCCACCAAATTCACTGGTCACCGTGCTGCTTTCGATATCGCGAATTCCTCTGCTGTTCACACAAAGGTGTTTAGCATCGATTACGCAGGCAACATCTGGGGTTCCCAGAACATTCTGCAATTCGTGAACGATCTGCATGGTCATTCTTTCCTGCACCTGTGGACGCTTTGCAAAATAGTCTACTATGCGGTTCATTTTTGAAAGACCTACTACGGTACCATTTGAAATATAGGCTACATGAGCCCTTCCAACGATAGGTAATAAATGATGCTCGCAGGTGGAATATACAGTGATATTCTTTTCTACCAGCATCTCGCCGTATTTGTATTTATTTTCAAAAGTAGACGCCTTCGGCTTTCTTTTAGGATGGAGTCCGGCGAATATCTCGTTAACAAACATTTTCGCTACTCTAAGTGGAGTTCCTTTTAAACTGTCATCGGTAAGATCAAGACCTAGTGTATCAAGGATATTCTTTACGTCCTCCTTTATAAGGTCTACTTTCTCCTGATCTGTTTTTTCAAAAGCATCCTCTCTAAGAGGAGTATTTGCACTACTACTCGCATGGGCATCGCCCATCTCTTCAATTTCGTTCAATATTTTGTCTATTTTCATGCTTTTTTGCAATAATAGTCGGTTAAAACCGTATTGGCTTGCAAAGATACATATTTATAAGCTTTTAGCAGTATTCAAAAATCAATAAGCCTGAAGGCTTTGTCTGCTTTATATTTTATATTTTGCATTGGTTATGGTGATGACGGGAATGAAACCAATATTTAGAACATTATTACTGCTGGTATTTGGGGTTTTATCGAGTTATACGATAAATGCTCAGGGTTCCCTTTGTTCAGATATTGAGCCTTTTTGTGCAGGGGAGGATCGTCTTACTTTTCCCAATTCCAATATCACCAATAGCACCCAGATCAATGGGGAAACTGGGCCGAATTACGGATGCCTTCTCAAACAACCTTATCCCGCCTGGTTCTTTTTACAGATCGAAGACCCTGGAAATCTTAATTTCCGAATCTCCCAGGCTGAAAATCGAGATGGATCTGGTGCACCTCTGGACGTTGACTTTGTAGTTTGGGGTCCTTTTGAAAGAGGTGATGAGTACTGTAATGCCAGTAGTCTTAATGCCAGTAATATTGTTGACTGCAGTTACCTGGATAACGCAGTGGAGAATATGAGCATACCTAATGCCCAGGCCAATGAGATTTACGTGGTGGTGATCACGAATTTTCAGCAGTTACCTGGTTTTATAAGTCTGGAGCAGACCAGTAGCCAGGGTTCTACAGATTGTTCCATACTTGATCTTGACCTTGGAGAAACCATTAACGTCTGTGATGAGAATGAATATACCATCGATGGTACTACCGAGGAGGCAGGTAAATATGAATGGTTCATTTTTAATGATTCAACTTCTCAATACGATCTTATTCCCGGAGAAGATGGACCCACCTTAACCGTAACCACATCCGGAAATTATAAACTGGTAGTTACCGATGTTATTGAAAATAAAACCGAAGAGGATAATGTGACCGTTACTTTCTATGATAGTCCTGAAATAGGGGAGGTCGCAAATTTGCCTGTTTGTGTTGATGGGGCTGAATTCGTTGATCTTAATGAAGTTTCGGGCGATTTATTAGCGCCAAATACTGGTGGTAATGCC
>JBFIMP010000169.1:0-6105 GCA_041611635.1 Christiangramia sp. | reverse complement strand
TGGCATTAAAATTAATTTTAAAATCGGTTTTTCTGCTTGTAATAATAGAATTTTGATATATTTGCATCCGCATTTAAGCGAGGGCGCGTAGCTCAGTTGTTTCAGAGCACTTGGTTTACACCCAAGGGGTCAGGGGTTCGAATCCCTTCGCGCCCACAGAATCGAAAAAGGCTTCCAGAAATGGAAGCCTTTTTTATTTTGATCATCTATTCTTATTAGGTATTTCAGGATAATTCTTTTTAATATATTTGGACTGTAATAGGAGTGTTAGCTCAGTTGGTTCAGAGCATTACCTTGACAGGGTAGGGGTCACTGGTTCGAATCCAGTACACTTCACATCATTAAACCTCGTGAATACCACGAGGTTCTTTATTTAGTAAAATGAAGTATCTTGAGATTAAATCGAATCCTAGATATGAAAAAATTATTCTTACTTCCGCTGTTGTTTTTTACAATGCACCTTACTGCACAGAATCCTTCAGATGAGCAGCAATTAAAAGAATTGATACAGAATTCTTTTAATGATATTTTTTCAGAGATGAGTATAGATAAGCTGGATACGTATTTTACAAGTGATTTTTTACTACTTGAGGTTGGAGAAGTCTGGGATATGGAGCGGATAAAAAGGGAACTTTCTTCTTATGATCTTCAGGGAAGAAAACGGGTAAATGAGTTTGAGTTTATTGAGGTAAAGATAAAAGAGAATTCTGCGTGGATAGCGTATCACAATACCGCTACCTTCATTAAAAATGGTGAGGTTGTTGGAGGGCTTCAATGGCTTGAAAGTGCTACTGCGATAAGAACGAAAAATGGATGGAAGCTGGATATGCTGCACTCCACCCTTAAATCTCCTGAAGACTAAAAAATTAATTATTACTTCCTGAATACAGCTGTAGGCTTTCCAGGACTCTTTCCATGGCCATTCCTCTGGAGCCTTTAATCAGGAAATAGCAATTTTGAAAATCACTTTCATCCAAATGTTCTTTCAATTTTTCAAAATCTCTGAATTTGAAAATGAAATTGCTGCTGGTATCTGTATTCTTAAAATTTTCACCCAGAAAATAAGATTCAGAAAAATTACTATTGGAGATATAGTTAGCGATCACCTGGTGTTCTGTAGCTGCCGCGTTACCCAATTCAAACATATCCCCCAGGATCACTATTTTCTGTTTTTCTGTTTTGAGGTTCTTGAAATTTTCCAGGGCAGCATGCATACTTGTGGGATTAGCATTATAAGCATCCATGATAATTACATTAGTGCCGCTTTTTATTATTTGTGACCGGTTATTAGAAGGGCTGTAGTTTTCAATAGCATTTTGGATCTTAGTAAATTCAACTTTAAAATAGAGGCCTATGCATAACGCAGCAGCCATGTTGGTTGCGTTGTAATCGCCGATCAGCTGGCTTCTGAAGTCTGTTTGATTGTAATGGAGTTGTGCGTTGGTGAGGCCTTTCTGATATTGAAGTTTAACATCTGCCAGCCTGCTTTCTCCAAAACTGAAAGTATGACTATAGTTTTCATGTTTCTTTTGAATTTCATCATCCAGATTTAGAAAAAGTAGTTTATTTTTCTCCTGCAGATATCTATACAATTCTGTTTTGCCTTTAATCACTCCTTCAACTCCTCCAAAACCTTCCAGGTGAGCCTTTCCGAAATTGGTGATATAACCATAGTCTGGGTTCGCGATATTACATAGAAATTCTATCTCTAATTGATGATTCGCTCCCATTTCAACGATCCCGAATTCAGTTTGATCGTCCATCGAAAGCAGAGTTAATGGTACCCCAATATGGTTGTTTAGGTTTCCTTTTGTTGCGACCGTTCTGAATTTTTCAGAGATAACAGCGTTCACCAGTTCTTTAGTAGTTGTTTTACCGTTACTTCCGGTAATGGCAAGAATGGGAATTCCCAGGTAATTGCGGTGAAAAGTCGATAGCTTTTGCAATGTTTCAAGACAATCCTTTACTATAATATATTCTTCCTTGTTTTTTGCATAATTTTTATCATCTACGATAGCATAACGGGCTCCTTTTTTGAGAGCTTCCTCTGCAAATTCGTTGCCGTTGAAGTTGTCGCCTTTCAGTGCGAAGAACATGCTGTCCTTACGAATGTTGCGTGTATCTGTATCTGCGCCTGAGCAAAGCAGGAAACGTTGATGGAGTCTGGCTGTATTCATAAAATAAATCTATTAAAAAAGCCCTAAACTAGTTAGGGCTTTAAGTATAATTTATGTTGAAAAACTTATTTGCTTCGCGCAGTTTTGTTCTTATTTAATGATTTTGATCCTACTCTGGACATAGCATTTCTAAAACCTATATAATCTGTGGCCATATCCTGAGGGAAATAACGACGTTGAGCAGGATCCAGCCAGTAGGCGCGATCTTTCCAGCTTCCGCCTTTGTAGACTCTTACCTCGTCGCTAATAAGACTAGTTCTCTTTTCTTTGTCATAACCTCTGGAGGTTATTCCCTTTTCAGCCGAGCTGTCTGCGTAGGTGAAGTTTTTATAAGTTGGAGAGTTATACATCCTTTTAGCAGGATCTTCATCTACTTCCTGGAATGGCTGATAATACCTGCTTGAACTTTTATCACCATCTCTAAAGTTTCTCTGGTCACTTTCTGTAAAATTAGTTCTCATGTAGGTGTCTTCATCTGTAACCGGAACCTGTGCAATTTCACCCGGAAGGTTTCTTGCAACTAGTTTACCATTACTTAGTGTGTCATATACCACATCATCTGTACCTACTACTTTAACTGTTCCGTCTTCGTTTATGGCATGTTTCGTATAAACGTTACCACGGTAATAGTTGAAGTCATTGAATTCATCGTCAACAATAGGTCGGTAAACATCAGCTACCCATTCAGAAACATTTCCAGCCATATCGTAGAGACCAAAATCGTTAGGCTCGTAACTTTTTACTTCGGCTGTAATATCTGCTCCATCATCACTCCAGCCAGCAATTCCACCGTAATCACCATCTCCTTGTTTGAAGTTGGCTAGCTGATCTCCCATTTTCTTAACATCACCATTCCTGGTGTACTGTCCATCCCATGGGTATTTTTTTCTACCTCTGTAAGTGTTGTAGTTTCTAATTCCAACAAGTCCAAGGGCTGCATATTCCCATTCAGCCTCTGTAGGAAGTCTGTATTCAGGATAAATAAGTCCGCTTTCACGACCTGGATAAATCTTTTTCACCGGATTGCCTGCTTCATCGGTCTCGCTTAATCTGTCCTGAGATTCATCTCCACCCTGGCTAACTTCAGTATTACCTCCGTAAGCCTTGCTTGGGGTGTGGATATAAGTTTCTGTGTTGAAAGTAGAAGAGGCATTAGCATCTGTAAGGTGCGCTCCTTCCTTTATGAATCCTTCTTTTTCAAGACGGTGCTCATTTACCCTGTCTGTTCTCCATTTGCTGAATTCTACCGCCTGGATCCAGCTAACTCCTACTACTGGGTATTCAGCATAGGCTGGATGACGAAGGTAATTGGTAACCATGGTTTCATTGTAACCAAGTCTGTTTCTCCACACCAGGGTGTCTGGTAACGCACCGTTATAAATATTCTTATAATTTTCTTCTTCAGGAGGGAAAACGCGTTTTAACCAGTCAAGATATTCAAGATACATCTTGTTGGTAACTTCTGTCTCATCCATATAGAAGGACTGCACATGTTGTTGGGTTGGTGTGTTATTCCAATCGTGCATAGGGTCGTCCTGTACACGGCCCATAGTATAGGTTCCGCCTTCAACAAAAACCAGACCCGGAGCAGCTTCCTGTTCTTTGTAATCTGTGTTATATTGAAATCCACCCTCGTCAGAATTTATATCCCAACCGGTGGCTCTGGAGGTGTTTTTGTAATTATTGGATTTATTACAGCTAAGTAAACTAAGGCCGCAAACTACAGCAATAACGCCTTTTAAAGCTACATTCAAATTCATATTATTTCCTTCTTTATGATAGAAATTTAGGCTTTGCAATATACTAATTAACGATAAATGTACAAGATTATTTTGTTAATTCTAAAAGTCCGGAAATTCCTATAACTCTCTGATATGCCATAACCTAACTTTGTTTTATATTCGGTTTATTTCTAAGGTTTTATGGTGTGATAATCCGTGACGAGGTTGAACGATGAATATTGTATAAAATTGTATGGATTTGACATTTTTATCGATTTAAAAAGCCGCTTGTCTCTTCTTTGCAATAAATTCAAATAAATTGAGTTATATTCAATAACCCCTAATTTTTTTATCTGTTTGATTTTACTGGAATTCCCTAATTAAGAAAGCTTTTTCCAGGAATGGTTCTTTCTTAACAGGAATATTACTATATATTTGTTTATCATTAACTACGATAATGAAAAAAATTACATTCTTTTTGATAACGGCAGTTTTGTTTGCCGACTTTTCAATTTTTGCGCAGAACGATCGGGATCGAGTGATCACTACTGCGGTGCCTTTTTTATTGGTAGCTGCAGATGCTCGTGCCGCAGGGATGGGTGATCAGGGTGTAGCCACCTCACCAGATGTATTCTCGCAACAATGGAATCCGGCTAAGTATGCTTTTGCGACAAGAGAGAATGGAGTTGCTGTTACCTATACTCCTTATCTAAGCGAAATTGTTAATGATATATTTCTAGGAAGTCTTAATTATTTCCATAAAATCAATGATCGTAGTGCAATGGCTGCGAGTTTAAGATATTTTAGTCTTGGTAATATTGAAACCAGAGAGACTTTTGAGCAATTTCCGAATACGGTTAACCCTAATGATGTTACCCTGGATATTTCCTATGCCTTGAAGTTGAGCGAGACCTTCTCTATGGCAGTCGCTGGTAGGTATTTAAGATCAGATCTTGGTTTACAGGACCTGGAGGATCTGGGTGCTGCATCTACTTTTGGGGTTGATGTTGCTGCTTTTTACGAGGGAGAGCAATTAACCCTTAGTAATTTTGATGCCAGATGGAGGTTAGGAGCCAATATTTCTAATATTGGTCCCAAAATGAAATATGATGACGCCGGGCAGGAAAACTTTATTCCAACCAATTTGAAGCTTGGAGCCGGGTTCGATTTTATTTTTGATGCAGATAACCGGCTGGGTACTTATGTTGAATTCAATAAGCTGTTAGTGCCAACTCCAAAGGATTTTGATGGTGATGGTGATATAGATGGTGAAGATGATCAGGAATATAATGAAATAGGTTCTATAGAAGGTATGTTCAAATCTTTTGGTGATGCGCCAAATGGATTCTCTGAAGAGCTCAAGGAAGTTACCTTGGCACTGGGAGCAGAATATTGGTATCAGGATAAATTTGCCCTGAGGGCAGGTTACTTCAATGAAAGTGAAGAAAAAGGTTTCAGGAGGTTCTTTTCTCTTGGAGCAGGGTTCGCTTATGAGTCTATTGTGATCGATGCTTCTTATTTGTTTTCCACTTCTTCTGTGCCGAGTCCTTTAGAAGGAACTCTTAGGTTCGGACTAAGTTTCAACTTTGGAGACAGCTTCACAAATTAGAATTGTCTAAAAATCTTAAAACTATCTTAGAGGAGCTGGAAACCCGTCTGTTTTCTGTTACCTTGTTTTCCCAATTTATATATATGAAGCCACTTACTATTACTTCACGCCTCGAAGTATATGAATCTATTGATGAAACTACCGAGGATGTTCAGGAATTGATGCAGAAAGCAGTTGAAGTTAGGGATACAGCCTATGCACCTTATTCTAAATTTAAGGTTGGAGCCGCAATTCATTTGGAAAATGATGAAATTGTGGTTGGAAGCAATCAGGAAAATGCTTCGTATCCTTCAGGATTATGTGCCGAAAGAACTGCTGTATATTACGCCGGGGCAAAATTTCCTGAAACAAGAATTATAAAGATCGCTATTTCTGCAAAATCTATGAGACATCAGGTGGTTTCTCCGGTGCCTCCATGTGGCGCATGCAGGCAGGCCTTGGTTGAATATGAAGTAAAGCAGGAAGAGGCAATTGAATTATATTTTATGGGAGAAACCGGAAAAGTGGTAAAAGCCGATTCTGTAAAGGAGTTGTTGCCATTAAGTTTCGATAGTTCCTGTCTATAAGGTTTTCGTTATTTTTTGATACAAAACTGTTT
>JBFIMP010000168.1:0-6153 GCA_041611635.1 Christiangramia sp. | reverse complement strand
CTTTCTGGATAAACCCAAGCTTCAACCGTCATTCCCGATTGCAGTTGGTTATTTATAGAAGTACCTACTCCCACATAATCTGCCGTAGCAGAATTAGGAAAACGCAACCCAGATTGTGCGTTAATTTGCGTGATACTTAACAAACATAGAAGTATCAAAAATTTAAAAAGGTAATATTGTTTCATTTAAAAAGATTTGGTTAGTAAAAAGATTCATTGCATAAGAAGATGAGGAAGGAATAGATTACAAACTTTGCTTATTCAAAATCGAATAAACTGACAAAAGTTATATTTCATTGATTATAATAGAATCAAACTACAAACCTCAATTTCTTAACGTTCTCTTAAAACGACCCAAATATAGATAATATCAAAATATGTAAAACACTCAAAATTAGGGGATTTATCCCCTTTTACAAGTGAATAAAAACGTAAGCTACTCTTTAACAATTAATTGTGAAAAAATTTTTGCAAGGCGGGAAAATAGGTTTTTCGATGAAGAGCGTTAATTGTCGATAAACTACACGAAGTGATATAGTTCCCTGATATTCAACCAAAGAAAAAATCAATCTCAGAATTAAAAAAGCAATTTGCTTTTTACGATAACTCTATTCTACAACCAGACCGTATTAGACTTTTAATGAAATCGGAGAGAAATTGTGTTCATTAATTACCAATGATTTTGGTACATCATATCTCAAACAGAATTGATGATTTTTTTAAAAAAAAATCCGGAAAACCAAAGTCTTCCGGATCTGTTATTTTTTTGAGTATTTCTATTTAGAAATCTTTGGTAAGCTTACCCACTGCTGCGATCGTTTTATCCAGATCTTCATAAGACAACGCCTCACTAATAAACCAGGTTTCAAACGCACTCGGGGCAATATAAATTCCATTCTCCAGCATACCATGGAAGAATTTATTGAAAAGACCAAGATTCGCAGATTTCGCCGCCGAATCGAAATCGGTCACCGGCTCTTTTCCGAAATGCACCGAGATCATTGATCCTTCCCTGTTAATGGTGAAATCCACATTATTCTGGGTTAGCACCTCGTCCATTCCTTTATGAAGATATTCAGTCTTTTTTTCGATACTTTCAAAAATCTCTCTTTTGCTATCAAGCTCGGTAAGCATTGCTAATCCCGCAGCCATAGCCAAAGGATTTCCACTAAGAGTTCCTGCCTGGTAAACAGGACCAACCGGGGCAAGATAGTCCATGATCTCATTACGGGCGGCAAAAGCACCCACCGGCAAGCCACCACCAATAACTTTTCCGAAGCAAATAATATCTGCCTTCACTCCTAATCTTTCCTGAACTCCTCCCGGAGCCAGTCTGAATCCGGTCATGACCTCATCAAAAACCAGAAGTATTCCTGTTTCATCACAGATCTCGCGAAGTCCTTCTAAAAATCCTTCAGCCGGAGGGATACATCCCATATTCCCGGCAACAGGTTCTATAATGATACAGGCGATCTCGTCCTTATTCGCCTCTACCAGCTCCTTTACATTTTCAAGATCGTTATACTTTGCCAGCAAGGTATCCTTGGCGGTTCCCTGGGTAACCCCGGGGCTATTTGGCGTTCCAAAAGTTACAGCCCCACTACCCGCCTGGATCAGGAAAGAGTCACTATGGCCATGATAACAACCGGCAAATTTGATGATCTTTTCTTTTCCGGTAAATCCGCGGGCTAAACGAACCGCACTCATACAGGCTTCAGTCCCTGAATTCACCATTCTTATCTTATCGATATTCGGAACCATTTTAACCGCCAGCTCAGCGATCCTGGTTTCTATCTCTGTAGGCGTCCCAAAAGAAGTTCCTTTTTTGGCCTTTTCTATAACCGCATCCAGAACTGGCTTATGGGCATGCCCAAGAATGAGCGGCCCCCAGGAATTGATGTAGTCTATTAATTTATTTCCGTCTTCATCATACAGATAGGCTCCTTCAGCTCTTTCAACAAAAACTGGTTCGCCTCCAACCGCCTTGAAAGCTCTCACCGGAGAATTCACCCCTCCCGGGATTACCTTTTGTGCCTCTGCAAATAACTCGCTACTTCTCTTATAAATCATAAATTACTTTTTCACTTTTTCTTTATCCCGTCCAGAAACTTCTGGAGTTTTAAGGTCTTTAATAATGTTAGATTCTGAAATAATTTCAGACAACATAGCATATTTTACTTTACACTTAAGATCTGACCTATAGAAATCGTATTTCCGTTAAGGCCATTCATTCTTTTAATTTCCTCTACCGAGGTGTTGTATTTTTTTGAAATAGAATACAGCGTATCACCTTTTTTTACCACGTGAGTTTCTGAACTTTCCTGTGGCTTGACCGTATAAGCCGGCGAAGAACGCTTGGTAATATCTGAATCGAATTTGTATAACTCATACCTTTCAATAAGATCGATAAGTTTATCGGGATACCTGCGATCTGTGGCATATCCCGCTGCTCTCAATCCTTTCGCCCATCCTTTATAATCATCGGCATCCAGATCAAATAAAAACGCATACCTACCCCTTCCCGATAAGAATAATGAGTGATCTCTATAAGAATAGCGCGCATGTTTATACTTTCTAAAGCATTCCCCACGGCGATCATCATCATGATAAACTTTTTCCCCTTCCCAGTCGTGACATTTTATCCCGAAATGATTATTCGCTCTCCTGGTAAGTTCTCCATTTCCCGCTCCAGATTCCAGAATACCCTGTGCGAGGGTGATACTCGCCGGGATCTTATAAAGTCTCATTTCTTCCTGAGCGATAGGAGCATAATCCCGAATGTAATCCTCGACCCGGTAATGGTATGAATTACGGGGCATCTCCGCTTTCACATCATCTACCACTTCCGCAGGAGTTTTATGATTCTCTTTTCCCCGGTTATTAATTTCAACATCATCTTTCCTGGTTACCACCTTCTTTTTACTTCCACAGGAAGCAGCAAAAACGATGAGCATTAAAAATGACACAAAACGGATGATCTTCATATTATATCGCAATTTGAGGCAGCCCTTTTTTCTTTAACAACCGGTTCATTCCTTCTATTCCCTGCAAGCCTCCGGTATGGATTGCCAGGATCTTTGAATTATCGGGAAAATATCCTTTTTTTACGAGGTCAAAAATACCAAAAACTAATTTTCCTGTATAGACAGGATCCAGAATGATTTTATATTTTTCACTGAAATCATTCATAAAATCTATGAGCTGCTTATTTATCTTTGCATAACCACCAAAATGATAGTTTAGTATCATCTCCCAGTTTTGCTTATCTACTAGTGCCGAAACTTCCTCGATTAAATAATCTGACTTCAAAGCTGAAAAGCCCAATATCCTTTGATCTGTTCTGGAGGAATTTATGAGCCCTGCCAGGGTGCCTCCCGTTCCCACCGAAGAACAAATAAAATTGAAATCTTTATCCTGCACTGTAAGTATCTCTTGGCAACCTTTGATGGCAAATTTGTTAGTCCCACCTTCTGGAACCAGGTAAAAATCTCCGAACTGCCGTTTTAATTCCTGGATAAATTCAGGGTTTTCTTTTTCACGATAGGCCTCCCTGCTTACAAAATGAAGCTTCATTCCGCAGGCACTCGCATATCTCAAGGTTGGACTTAAATCGTCTTTTGAAATATTTGCAAGTTCATCACCCCTGATTATGCCGATAGTTTCAAAATCATGAATTTTACCGGCAGCAGCGGTCGCAGCAATATGATTAGAGAAGGCTCCTCCATAGGTTAATAGGCGCTTACGCCGAAGTTCTTTCGCCTTTGCAATATTATATTTTAATTTTCTGAACTTATTTCCACAGACCTCTTCGTGTAAAAGATCTTCCCTTTTGATCCAAAACTGAATCCCTCCGGGAAATTCCGTTATAAAATCATTTGGAATAGACCTCGCTGTCTTACTTTCAAAAAAATCCTGCATACTGCAAAAATACTTCTTGGTATTCAGAATACAATCTCTAACTAAAATAATATGGGAGTGGTACTGAACTTGTTTCAGCTTTCTAAAAGATCATTAAATAAACGGAGATTCTGAAATAGAAAAAAGAACCTTCTAAAGAAATTTTCGAAACGCCCAGAATGAGCGGTTCTTTAAATAATTGAGGTCGTTCTCCCGGCGGTAAGCTTCTCTTTCAAAACTAATGTTCCGGTAAGCAAGCATCCAGTCTTTACAATCCAGGTACCTCATAAAAAATTCTATCATGTACCAGACATAAAAAAAGACAATAAACATTTCCAGTTGCTGCCGTAAATGGATCTTTTCATGATTTATAAAAAAGACATCCTGTTTTAAATGCCTGTTTTGAAGTATCACAAAAGGCCAGAGACTTATACCCTTGAACCTCCCGCTGAGCAGCCATTTGTTGACGATCAAAATCATGCTTTCAAGATAAGAAATTGTATTTTAGCCCCATGAATTTTCAGAAAAAAAGAATCCCGTTAGAGGATGGAGACTATTACCTGACTCCTGAAGGCTACCGTTGTTTTACTGAACAATATCATCTAAAAAGAGGTTATTGCTGTGAAAGCGGCTGCAGGCATTGTCCATACGGATACAATAAGAAAACCAACTCTCAAGAATAAAAACTTATGGATTTTAAGGATCAGATACTTGAAGGAATCCCAGATGAGCTACCGGCTGTAAAAGCTTATGATAAATCTTTAAACCACGCTCCCAGGCGCAAGGATATTCTGGACCGCGAAGAAAAGAAACTCGCCCTCGAAAATGCCTTAAGGTATTTTGATAAAAAGCACCATAAAAGCCTGCTTCCTGAATTTAAGGAAGAACTGGAAAAATATGGCAGGATCTATATGTACCGCTTAAAGCCAGATTATGATTTTTATGCCAGGCCTATTGATGAATATCCCGGAAAAAGTATTCAGGCGAAAGGCATCATGTTGATGATCCAGAACAACCTGGACCCTGAAGTAGCTCAGCATCCTGAAGAATTGATCACTTACGGCGGTAACGGCGCAGTTTTTCAAAACTGGGCACAATATAGATTGTGCATGCAATACCTGGCAGAGATGGATGACAACCAGACCCTGGTCATGTATTCTGGTCATCCCATGGGCCTTTTCCCATCACATCCAAACGCGCCAAGAGTTGTGGTAACCAATGGAATGATGATTCCTAATTACTCAAAGCCAGATGACTGGGAAAAATTCAATGCGCTTGGAGTAACTCAATATGGACAGATGACCGCCGGCAGTTACATGTATATTGGTCCGCAGGGAATTGTTCACGGGACTACCATCACCGTATTGAATGCGGGCAGAAAGATCGCCAAAGACGGTGAAGACCTGGCGGGGAAGTTATTTGTGACATCAGGGCTTGGAGGTATGAGTGGTGCTCAGCCTAAAGCAGGAAATATTGCCGGATGCATCACCATCTGCGCAGAAGTGAATCCCAAAGCTACCCAGACCAGGCATAAACAGGGCTGGGTGGATGAAGTAATCGATGATGTGGAAGACCTTGCCAATAGAGTTAAGAAAGCAAAAGCAGATAAGGAAGTTGTTTCTATTGCCTTCCAGGGGAATGTGGTTGAAGTATGGGAATATTTCGCTGAAAATGATATTTATATTGATCTGGGAAGCGACCAGACTTCGCTTCACAATCCCTGGGCCGGAGGCTACTACCCGGTTGAACTGAGTTTTGAAGAAGCGAATGAACTGATGGCCTCCAATCCAGGAAAGTTTAAAGAGAAAGTACAGGAAAGTTTAAGAAGACAGGCTAGCGCAATAAATAAGCACACGGCTAAAGGCACTTATTTCTTTGATTACGGAAATGCCTTTTTACTGGAAGCTTCCAGGGCAGGTGCCGATATCGTGAGCGAAGACGGCAAGGGCTTCAAGTATCCTAGCTATGTTCAGGACATCATGGGGCCTATGTGTTTTGATTATGGCTTCGGACCTTTTAGATGGGTTTGTGCTTCAGGTAAAGATGAAGATCTAAAGAGGACCGATGAGATCGCAACAGAGGTTCTTTATGAGCTAAAGAAAAATTCTCCAGCTGAAATTCAGCAGCAAATGCAGGATAATATTCAATGGATTAAAGGTGCCCAGGAGAATAAACTGGTAGTGGGCTCTAAAGCCAGGATCTTATATGCCGATGCTGAAGGAAGGATCGCTATTGCCAAGGCATTTAACGATGCCAT
>JBFIMP010000167.1:0-6341 GCA_041611635.1 Christiangramia sp. | reverse complement strand
GTTGTAAATCCAGATCTTTCTGGAGCTAATACTACCGAGTCTAATGTAGCAGCAGTAACAAATTCTGGGGCAAACTGGGAAGGTATAGTATATACACTTGGGGAACCTGTAGATTTTAGTGGTGATGATAAGATCATAACCATGAAAGTATGGTCTGATGTTGCTCAGCCTGTATTACTGAAGTTCGAAGGAGGTGTAAACGATGAAAGACAAACAGAGGTTGTAGCTAATCACGGTGGAACCGGATGGGAAGAACTTAGTTTCAATTTTGCCACAGATGCGGTTAAAAGCTTCATAGATGGCAACCAGGGTGTTGGTGAACCGTTTGTTCCAACAGGACAATATGCTGCGATGGTTATCTTTTTTGATGGTCCTGGAACAACAGCAGGTACTTTCTATATCGATGATATCATGCAGGAGTCAACGGCACCAGACTGTGTGGCTGAAACTACAGAAAATATAGATGCCGCTAATGGCCCTATTAACTGGACATTTAAAACTGATGATGACGAAGATTTCGATTTTAATCCATTTGGGAATATCGAATCAGAGATTGTTAGAAATCCAAAAACAGATGGTATTAACAATAGCTGTAATGTTCAAAGAGTAATAAAGACTCCTGGTTGCGAGACCTGGTCTGGTGTTGGAACTGAAATTCCTACAGCGATAGATTTCTCTACTACAGATAAAAAGATTTTCACCATGAAAGTGTTGGCAGAAACTCAGGTATCAGAAGTTACCCTGAGACTTGAACGGCTACCTTTCCCAGATGTAGATCCGGCCCAGGATCGTGTTGCCACCATAACAAAGGTTGGTGAGTGGAATTTATTAAGCTTTGATTTTTCTGATGTAAATGAAGGTACTTTTAAGAGTATGATTATTTATTTTGAAAGAAATTCAGATTGTGACGGTGATATCTACTATTTCGATGATATCAAACAGGTCGATTCTATTCCATTAGCATGCGTACCGGAAACTGATGAGAATATTGATGCTGCAAATGGTCCTATTAACTGGACTTTTAAAACTGATGATATAGATCATGAATTCGATCAGTTTGGTAATCTGGAAACAGATATCGTAGATAATCCATTGGTAAGTGCAGGAAATATGAGTTGTAGGGTTCAAAAAGTTATTAAAACAGATCCTTGTGAAACATGGTCCGGTTTAGGGCAGGAATTACCAACAGCTATCGATTTTTCTTCCACTGATAAGAAACAATTTAAAATGAAAGTATTAGCTGAAACTCAGGTAACAGAAGTTACTTTAAGATTGGAGCGCCTACCTCACCCAGATGTAGACCCGGCCTATGACAGAGTTGCGACTATTACACAGGTCGGTGAATGGCAGGAATTAACATTCGATTTTTCAGATGTTTCTGACGGAACCTTTAAAAGTATGATTATCTATTTTGAACGAGGTGCAGGCTGTGATGGTGATGTGTATTATTTTGATGATATCGTTCAGTTTTAATTTGCGATATCACGATAATTTCTTGGAATAAAGAATAGAAAATAAAAAATATGAGATATTTTAAATTAATATTTAGCTTATTAGCGGTAAGCCTGATGCTTTCCAGCTGCCAGGAGGATGACCTTGAGCTGGGAACCATTCTGGTGCCAACCAATCTTACTATTAATAGTAATATTAGTGATGATGGTTCAGGTCTGGTTGAATTTACAGCCACTGCAGATAATGCTATTACATATGAGTATAATTTTAGTGATGGAACCTCGGCAGTTGCTGCTGGTGGTTCCTACACTAAGCGTTTTACCAGGGTAGGTCTTAATACCTATGCTGTAACCGTGGTAGCCTATGGTAAAGCTGGCGTGAGCAGCTCTAAGACCGTAGAGGTAGAAGTGAGAAGTGATTTCAACGATCCTGAAACGAAGCAATTTTTAACCGGTGGTTCTTCAAAGACCTGGTACATTGCTTCACAGGTAGGTGGTCACTTAGGTGTTGGTCAGAACATTGATGGAGATGGTAATGCTATCGTGGATGGTGGAGCTTTCTTCCAGGGACCTCCAGGATTTGGTCCTGAGTGTTTCTACGATGACCAGATGATCTTTAGCCTTGATGCTAACGATAACATTACTTATGACTATAATGATTTTGATGCATCTTTCGTTAACTGGCAGTATACCACCCAATTTGGTGGTAATGGTGAACAGTTCGTTGATGAATGTCTGGATACAGATGTAGCAGATGGAAGTGTACCTGTACAATTAGTGCCTTCTAGTGCCGGTATTTCAGGAGATCTTGCTACAGGAACAGTGATTGAACTTCCAGCCAATTCTTTTATTAGTTACTATATTGGTCAGAATCAATATGAGGTTTTATCGATAGATGAGAATAGTATGTATCTGCGTGCAGTGCAGGCAAATGATACGTTCCTTGTTTGGTACCTTATCCTTACCACTTCTCCTGATGGAAGTATTGATGGTGGAGGATCAGAAGAACCTGAAGATCCTGGATTCGAATCTCAGTTCACAACCGAGATCTGGGCCGATGAATTTGAAGGAGATGCTCTAGATACAGATAACTGGCAGTATGCTATTGGTGATGGATGCCCTGAGCTTTGCGGTTGGGGTAACAATGAAGCACAGTACTACACAGATTCAGAGGAAAATGTAAAGGTTGAGAACGGGAATCTCGTGATCACCGCGAAAAGACAGGCTATGGAAGGTAAGGACTTCACTTCTGCCAGAATTTTTACTAAAGATAAAGTGGAATTTACTTATGGTCGTGTAGAGGTTAGAGCGAAACTTCCTGCGGGAGGTGGAACCTGGCCTGCAATCTGGATGCTTGGTGCCGACTGGCCCGAAGAATCCTGGCCTGGTGTAGGTGAGATGGATATCATGGAATGGGTAGGTAATGAACCTAACAGAGTTTCCTCTGCATTGCACTTACCTGGTAATTCTGGTGGTGGAGCTATAGTGGGTGACGTAACCGATGTAACCGATGCCGATACCGAATTTCATATTTACGAGGTTGAATGGACCGCAGATAAGATTACTTTCTTAATGGACGGTGAACCACATTTGGAATTTGATAATGATGATTCTACACCTTTTCAGGAAGATTTCTTCATTCTGTTAAACGTTGCCATGGGTGGAACCCTAGGTGGAACTATAGCAGATGATTTCCAGGAGTCATCTATGGAAGTTGATTATGTAAGAGTTTATCAATAGATTGTTTGTTAGGCTATAAATTCCCGGAGTATCTTCTAGAGCTCCGGGATTTATTCTTATCATTATAAAACTTTCTGGTTATTATAATGGCCCTGGATGCACAGGTTTTCAGGGTGATTATTCTTTGTAAAATAATGTATATGAAACATTTATTTTTAAAAACCTTCTGGGCCCTAGCCTTTATTCTTAGCGGAACTTTATTTGCTCAGGACTCATCAGCCGGAACCAAAAGCGATACCCTTTTCTTCGATGATTTTTCAGGAAGTTCACTCGATAGGAAAAACTGGAATGTTGTTGGTACAGACTTTTGGGTAAATAACGAGCAACAGATCTATGTGGATTCTACAGCAACCATTTTTACCGTAAAAGGTGCGGATGCTAAAGGAGCCGAAAGCGCTTTGATATTAAAAGCTCATTACAGTCCTAATTATATAAAATACCGTGGTAAGGATTTCGATTTCATCTCAGGCAGGATAAATACCCGTGACAAAGTGATGTTCACCTATGGCACTGCTATGGCCAGGATGAAACTCCCTGAAGGTTCAGGCTACTGGCCGGCGTTCTGGGCGCTAGGTGGAGGTGATTGGCCAGATACCGGAGAAATCGACATCATGGAATATGTAGGGGAGACAGACTGGATAGGAGTGGCCCTTCACGGCCCGGGATATTCCGGAGAGACTCCGCTGGTTAATAAATACTTTTTTCCAGAAGGCGAAGATGTGACCGACTGGCATGTGTATTCCGTAGACTGGACACCAGAAGCAATTAATTTTAAGGTTGATGACAGGTTGATCTATAGGGTTACAAAACCCATGGTAGAGAATTACGGGGAATGGAAATTCGACAATCCAAAATTCCTTATTCTAAACCTGGCTTTAGGGGGTGCATATCCTTATAAAACCAATGGAGTTGAAGAACCTTATAATGGACTTCCGGCATCTACGGTAGAACTTATAAAAGAAGGAAAAGCTGAAGTCCTAATTGACTGGGTTTTAATAAAAAAATAAAGGAAGAAATCATTAGACGGGAACCTTCCAAAAAGTTCACGGTTGAGGATTGGCATTTATATTAAAGGCTTTTAATTCTTCCAGAAGGGATGTTTAAAATATTCTTGTGCTCTTTTGTATTGAGAATGCTGAACAAAAAATAAAACTAAAGTTTCTACTTAAGGTTTGCAGATCCTTTCAAAAACAAACTTGGAGAATATATTTTCCTCCATAATCTAATTTTAAGATCATGAAAAAATATTTTATAATAATCTCGTCTCTCTTTTTTGGGACTATGGGTGCATATTCCCAGAATTCAGGTATTAAAAGTTCGGTAAAGGATGTAGAGACCAAGGTAGATTCGGTTCTAAATCTAATGACCTTAGAGGAAAAAGTGGGTCAGATGGTGCAGTATAATGGGAGCTGGGACTTAACGGGTCCAGCTTCAGAGGTTGGGAACAAAGAGAAAGAGGAGAGGCTCAAGAAGGGTCTTGTAGGCTCAATGCTGAATGTACTTTCTGTAGAGGCAACAGAGAAAGCCCAGCGAATGAACATGGAGAATTCCAGGATAAAGATCCCTTTGATCTTTGGATATGATGTGATTCATGGCTATAAAACCATATTTCCAGTACCACTAGGTGAAACAGCCAGCTGGGATCTTGATGCAGCTAAGGAGTCTGCCAGGATCGCGGCTCTGGAGTCTGTTGCAGAAGGAGTGAACTGGACCTTTTCTCCAATGATAGATATCTCCAGGGATGCCCGTTGGGGTAGGATCATGGAAGGTTCTGGTGAAGATCCCTATCTAACCGCTAAAATTGCTGTAGCCAAGGTAAATGGATATCAGGGAGAAGACCTGGCAGATCCAAATACCATTGCCGCTACTGCCAAGCATTTTGCAGGTTATGGACTTGCCGAAGGTGGTAAAGATTACAACGCGGTGAATATTGGGAAACACGAACTGCATAATGTGGTGTTGCCCCCCTTTAAGGCGGCTGCAGATGCCGGTGTGGCAACCTTTATGAATTCATTTAATACCATAGATGGAATTCCAGCCTCCGGAAGTGAAAAATTACAAAGAGGTATCCTTAAAGGTGCATGGGACTGGCAGGGATTTGTTGTATCAGACTGGGGTTCGATCTCAGAAATGATACCGCATGGCTTTGCCCGTGATAAGGTGCATGCTGCCGAAATTGCTGTGACCGCTGGTAGCGATATGGATATGGAAGGCGGTGCCTATGAAGCAGGTCTTGCGCAACTCGTTAATGAAGGGAAAATAGATGAGGCGTTGATAGATGAGGCAGTAAAAAGAATTCTTCGCGTGAAGTTTAAAATGGGGCTGTTCGAAGATCCTTATAAATACATGAATGCCGACCTTAAGAAAAATGTACCTTACGAAGAGCATAGAAAAACTGCCCGGGATATCGCTAAAAAATCTATTGTACTATTAAAGAATGAGAATGATCTTTTGCCTATAAAATCTTCGGTAAAAAAGATAGCAGTGATTGGTCCGCTGGCCGATGATAAGGATACTCCTATTGGAAACTGGAGAGCTCAGGGAGAAGCAAACTCTGCCGTTTCAGTTCTTGAAGGATTAAAAAATACCGGTCTAAAGGCTAAAATGACCTATGCCAAAGGAGTAACTCTTGGCGAAGGAGAGCGTAGCTTTCTAATGCCGTTAAAAATAAATAAAACAGACAGGTCTGGAATTCCAGATGCTGTTGCCAAGGCTAAAGATGCTGAGCTTGTAGTGATGGTTCTGGGTGAAGATGCTTTCCAGTCTGGAGAAGGTCGCAGCCAGGCGAATATTGGGCTTGCTGGACTTCAGTTAGAGTTATTGAAAGAAGTTCAAAAAGTTAATAAGAACATCGTTTTGGTTCTGATGAATGGTAGACCAGTTGAAATTACCTGGGCTTCAGAAAATATACCTGCGATCGTGGAAGCATGGCAGCTGGGTACAGAAAGTGGTAATGCAATTGCCGATGTACTTCTTGGAAAATACAACCCGTCAGGTAAACTACCGGTTTCTTTCCCAAGAGCTGTAGGTCAGGAACCGTTGTATTATAACAGAATGAATACAGGTAGACCTTCCAACGATCAGCATGTAACTTATTCGCATTATACAGATATCACCAACGGGCCATTATATCCTTTTGGATATGGACTT
>JBFIMP010000166.1:0-6368 GCA_041611635.1 Christiangramia sp. | reverse complement strand
TTCCGCTGGCTGATGTTCAGCTTTTCTCTTCCGGTGGTATTTTATTCAGGTAGAGACTATTTTACTTCTGCATATAAAGGTTTAAGGTCTGGCCTACTTAATATAGATGTGCCTATTGCGCTGGGAATACTGGTTCTTTTTCTAAGGAGTACTGCCGAAATTGTCCTGGATTTGGGTACTGGATTTTTTGATAGCCTTAGCGGGCTCGTTTTCTTCCTTTTACTCGGTAAATTTTTTCAGCAGAAAACCTATTCCTTTCTGTCATTTGAAAGGGACTATAAGTCATATTTTCCTATCGCCGTGACCAGGGTATCTACCAAAGCTGGAAAGATCACGGAAGAACAAATACAGGTCTATAAAATCCAGAAAGGCGACAGGATTATTATTAGGAATGAAGAACTTATCCCCATGGATGCCGTTCTAATAAAGGGAGATGCCAGTATAGATTATAGTTTTGTTACCGGTGAAGCAGAGCCTGTAACAAAAGTAAGCGGGGATAAATTATTTGCGGGAGGCAGGCAGCAGGGCGCAATCATCGAGGTTGAAGTTTTGAGCGCTGTCAAACAAAGCTACCTTACCCAATTATGGAGCGATGAGGTTTTTCGCAAGGATAAGAATTCTGCTTTTCAAAACCTTACCAATAAAATAAGTAAGCGGTTTACCCTTGCTGTATTAGGCATAGCAATTTTTTCAGCGATTTTCTGGATGTTCTATGACGCCTCTAAAACCTGGAAAGTTTTTACAGCGGTGCTAATAATCGCCTGTCCCTGCGCAATTGCTTTGGCAGCACCGTTTACGCTGGGAAATATGTTGCGCATATTTGGGAAAAATCACTTTTATCTTAAGAATACGAATATCATAGAGCAGACCGCTCATATAGATATGGTGGTGTTCGATAAAACGGGAACCATCACTTCGAATGATAAGAGCAAGATCGAATATAAAGGCCTGGAATTGACCGAAGAAGAAAAGAGCCTTTTGAGTGGAAGTCTTCGAGCTTCCAACCATCCCTTGAGCAGGTCACTTTATAATATTCTCGATAAGAACAATATCTCAACGCCCGCCGAATTTATTGAGCATACTGGTCTGGGACTGGAAACCAATTACAGGGATCTTAATTTAAAGATAGGTTCATCTACTTTTATGAATAGATCTGATATCCTGGTGCCCGAACCGCCTTCAGAGAAAAAGAACAATAAAACTTCAGTACACCTTAGTTCCAATAATCAATATAAAGGATGTTTTAACTTCCAAAATTCTTACAGGGAAGGACTTTCCGAATTATTCAAAGAACTTTCAAAAGACAGGCAATTGATCATACTTTCCGGAGATAATGACGGGGAGCAAGAAAGATTAAGCGGCCTGGTGCCAGAAGGAACCAGGATGTATTTTGATCAGAAACCTGGAGATAAACTTCAGTTCATCAAAGATTTTCAGAAACAGGGGCATAAAGTAATGATGGTTGGTGATGGTCTTAATGATGCGGGAGCCCTTGCTCAGAGCGATGTGGGGATCGTAATTTCTGAAGATATCAATGTTTTTTCCCCTGCCTGTGATGGTATTCTGGATGCAAAACGATTCAGAGACCTGGGGAGCTTTTTCAAACTTTCAGAAAGATCTATAAAAGTGATAAAAATGAGCTTCCTGCTATCTCTTGGTTATAATCTAATCGGGCTGGCATTTGCCGTTTCTGGAAACCTGATGCCTGTTGTGGCCGCGATCCTTATGCCATTAAGCTCCATTAGTATTGTGATCTTCACTACCCTGGCTACACAATTCTATTCTAAAAAGCTGAAAAATTAAAACAGGATCTTAAATCTGACAATGGTCATTTTTTACATGCGGGCCTCAGGATACTTTTACACCCATAACCTAGCAAAATGAACATTATTTACCTGCTGCTGGCCATAAGTGTAATGGTTGCAATCATCTTTTTTATCGCCTTTATAGTTTCTGTAAAAAAGGGACAGTATGATGATGTTTATACGCCGTCAATAAGGATGCTTTTCGATGATGAACTGGTGAAAGCAGACCCCGGAAACAAACAACCTCTCAATAAAGTGAAATCTAACTAATTATGGAAGTACAGCAATTTTATTACGATAATAAGATCGTAAAGAAATTTATCATTGCCACCATGTTCTGGGGCATTATAGGTATGAGCGTGGGATTACTGCTCGCTTTTATGTTTATTTTTCCGGGGATTACCGAAGGGATTTCGTGGCTTAGCTTTGGTCGCCTTCGACCTTTGCACACCAACGCCGTTATCTTCGCATTCGTAGGGAATGCTCTTTTTGCCGGGATCTATTATTCCACGCAGCGATTATTAAAGGCTCGTATGTGGAGCGATGCCCTGAGTAATATCAACTTCTGGGGATGGCAATTAATCATTGCAGGGGCTGCGATTACTTTACCGCTGGGCTTTACCTCCTCTAAAGAGTATGCAGAATTAGAATGGCCTTTCGATATTGCCATTGCTATTATCTGGGTAGCTTTTGGTGCAAACCTTATCGGGACAATGATAAAGAGGAGACAGCGACACCTTTACGTGGCTATCTGGTTCTATCTCGCGACATTCGTAACCGTTGCCGTACTTCATATCGTAAATAACATTGAAATTCCTGTTTCTGCATTGAAGAGCTATTCATTCTACTCTGGAGTTCAGGATGCCCTGGTACAATGGTGGTATGGGCATAACGCGGTAGCATTCTTTTTAACCACACCGTTCTTAGGGCTTATGTACTATTTTGTGCCTAAAGCGGCTAACCGTCCGGTTTACTCCTACAGGCTTTCTATTATACACTTCTGGTCACTCATTTTTATCTATATCTGGGCAGGACCACACCACTTATTATATACTTCATTACCAGACTGGGCCCAGAACCTTGGAGTTGCCTTTTCTGTGATGCTGCTGTTCCCTTCATGGGGAGGAATGATCAACGGGCTGCTAACACTTCGTGGTGCCTGGGATAAAGTAAGGGTAGATCCTGTGCTAAAATTCATGGTGGTCGCTATTACCGGTTATGGAATGGCAACTTTTGAAGGGCCTATGCTTTCGCTTAAAAATGTAAATGCGATAGCGCACTTTAGTGACTGGATCATTGCTCATGTACATGTGGGGGCTCTGGCCTGGAATGGTTTTATGACCTTCGGGATGGTTTACTGGCTTGTGCCTAGGCTGTTCAAGACCAAATTATGGTCTGTAAAATTAGCCAACACTCATTTCTGGATGGGAACCCTGGGAATTATCATCTATGCGCTGCCTATGTACGTCGCAGGATTCGTTCAGGCCTCTATGTGGAAACAATTTAATCCTGACGGAACTCTTACCTACGGTAACTTTCTGGAAACAGTATCAGAGATCATCCCAATGTACTGGATGCGTGCCATAGGAGGTAGCCTTTATATTCTCGGGGCATTTGTAATGCTTTATAACATTGTAAGAACCGCTCGGCAGGGTAGCAGCGTCGAAGACGAATTAGCTGAAGCTGCTGCCTTGCAACCGGTGACCAGCAAAAGAACAGTTGGTGAAGCATATCACAGCTGGTTAGAAAGAAGACCGGTGAAACTTACAATTTTCGCGACCGTCGCCATTTTAATTGGCGGAATGGTACAGATCATACCGTCTTTAATGGTAGACGAATATGTACCTGTCATTTCCAGTGTAAAACCATATACCCCGCTGGAACTGGAGGGTAGGGATATCTACATCAGGGAAGGTTGCGTTTCCTGTCATTCACAAATGGTAAGGCCTTTTAGAAGTGAAGTGGAACGCTATGGTGAATATTCCAAGGCCGGAGAATACAGGTATGATTTCCCATTCCTGTGGGGAAGTAAAAGAACCGGTCCCGACCTGCATCGCGTAGGCCAGAAATATTCAGATAACTGGCATTTGAATCATATGTATGATCCGCAGAGCACTTCTTCAGGTTCTATTATGCCATCCTATCCCTGGATAGTCCAGGATGCACTTGATAAATCTGATACCGAAAATAAAATGAGGGTAATGCAAACTCTTGGAGTTCCTTATTCCGATGAGGAAATAGAAAATGCTCAGGCTTTAATGAAGCAGCAGGGAACTCAGATCGAGAAGAACCTTTATAACGATCCCGATTTTGTTTCGAGTTACGAGGCAGATAAAAGATATGCTGAAGAAAACGGACTCGAATTCACCGAAATGCGTGATCGTGAGATCGTGGCTCTAATTGCTTACCTGCAAAGACTGGGCACAGACATTAAGGCCGAAGATTTAAAACAAGTATCAACTAACTAAAACCTGAGACTATGCTGAAATTCGTAAAAGGTCCATTGGAAAGTATAGAAGGGGTAGAGATTTACCCCATTATCTCCCTGCTGATATTTTTCATCTTTTTCACTGTCCTTTTCTTCTGGGTTTTCACCTCTAGGAGGGATTATATCAAAAAAGTGAGCGATATCCCGTTAGAACCCAATAATGCAGTTGAATTAGATCATAATGCAAAAAACCAGAAGATCGGGAAATAAGAGGTTATCCATTTCGAATTGAGTCGAAAACATTCTTGCAGGCTAAAACTGAAAGGACACTAAAAAAAATATAAACAGATGAAAAGATTATTCTCAGCATTAAGAATCGCCGGCCTTCTTGCTCTGGCCATTATACTTGCCAAGGCCACCCTGGAGACTGGAGATCAGAATATATTCGAGGCCTATCCTATAATTTGGCTTATTCTGGGGGTTGTCCTCCTAATTGGGGTCTCTATAGAAGTCTCTGTAGCAGCACTGGACAGAACCTTATATATGGCACTTAAGCCAGAGGCCAGGGCAGAGCTTGATAAAGAATCAGCCTTAAAAGAGCAGAATCGCTTTGCCTGGTTTAGAAAGACCTATGAAAAATTACTGGACAAAAAGCCATTAGAAAAAGAGGAAGAGATCATCCTGGATCACAATTATGACGGGATCAAGGAGCTTGATAATAATCTACCGCCGTGGTGGCTTTACGGGTTCTATGCAACTATCATTTTCGCCGGGATCTACCTGGCCAGGTATCACATTTTTGATGGATCTACCCAGAAAGAAGAATATTTGATGGAGGTAGCTGATGCCAGGGCGGCTGTTGAAGAATACAAAAAGAACTCGAAAGGGCTTATAGATGCCAGTACAGTTGAATTACTTACCGGTGAAGCTGATATCAATTCTGGTAAAGCGATTTTCTTAGGAAATTGTGCGGCCTGTCATAAAATAGACGGTGGTGGAGGTATTGGGCCAAACCTAACCGATTCTTACTGGATCCTTGGTGGTGGAATTAAAAATGTCTTCAATACAATTTCTGAAGGTGGCCGTGCCAGTAAAGGGATGGTAGCCTGGAAAACAGATCTTAATCCTGAAGAGATCGCCCAGGTGGCAAGTTATGTGCTTAGCCTGCATGGAACTACTCCAGCCGATCCTAAGGCGCCCGAGGGAAAACTTTGGGTAGATCCGGATGCTCCGGTAGACGAGGTTGAGGTAGAAATCGAAATGGATTATAAAGCAGAAAATTTCCTGGATTAGCGAGTTTTTTTTGAAGAATAATTTCAGGACTGCGAATGCAGGTTGCAGGCTAATAATTAGAGGTTAAACGAAAAGATTCGATTTTGGATAAGCAGGAGAACGAAAGATTCAGGGATAGTATAGGGACGGTTACTTTAGAAGGTAAACGTTCCTGGGTATATCCTAAAAAGCCTGATGGGATATTATACAAATATCGCAAAGGGGTAAGCTATATCCTGCTGGCGATACTCTTTTCAGCTCCTTTTATTAAGATCAACGGGAACCAGTTTTTAATGTTCAATGTACTGGAGCGCAGGTTCCATATCTTCGGAAAGATCTTCTGGCCACAGGATTTCTACCTGTTCGTATTAATGATGTTGATAGGGGTAGTTTTTGTGGTCCTATTCACGGTTGCTTTTGGCCGGATATTCTGCGGCTGGATATGTCCACAAACCATTTTTATGGAAATGGTTTTCCGCAGGTTCGAATACTGGATAGAAGGAGACCGGGGAAAACAGATAAGGCTGGATAAACAGCCCTGGAATGCCGAAAAGATCAGGAAAAAGGGACTAAAATGGTTCGTATTCTTTGTTATTTCCTTTTTGATCGCCAACGTATTCCTGGCTTATCTAATAGGTAGCGACAGGTTGTTGCTATACATACAGGATGGTCCACATGCGCACTTTAGTACCCTCATTTCACTTTTGATCTTTACCGGTGTCTTCTATTTCGTTTTTGCCTGGTTCAGGGAGCAGGTGTGTATTATCGCCTGTCCTTATGGAAGGTTACAGGGAGTTCTGCTGGATACAAAGTCTATAGTTGTTGCCTACGATCATAAGAGGGGAGAGAAAGAAAAGGGTAGA
>JBFIMP010000165.1:0-6369 GCA_041611635.1 Christiangramia sp. | reverse complement strand
CTTATAGTATATTGGTAGTCCAGGCTGTCCTTAATATTCAGTTTACCTTCTTCTACAAGTTCTCCATAAATGCTAAGCGGATTTCCCTGGTTTTTGTATAGCTTCTGAACCCTGCTTTTATTATTGGCGAAGTACTCATAATCTATTAACTGATTCAAATGCCTGGTTTCAGCAAATGAGAATTTCTCGAAATTTATTTCGAATACCTTATCGCCATTTAAATTGGCTTCAATCTTAAAAACACCGTTATGATTATAAGCCATATCCTGTTGATCTACAGTAGAAATACCAAAGCCTATTTCACCACAAGCTTCAACTTCGCTGGTGGTATAAGTTCCGTCATTTTGAGGGATCAATCTCAATTTCTGGCGTGCCTGCGAATTGTTCACATGGGCGTCGTCACCCAATGGATAAGCGAATAATCCCTGGATAAGTGGCTCCCTGGAATCGGCCACATCAAGACCAAACATCTGTGCGTTCATTGGACGCTGGTTACCGTCGCGGATCTCGAAATGAAGATGAGGTCCTCCGCTGCCTCCGGTATTTCCGCTGTAGGCAATGAGTTCACCTTTTTCAACCTTAAGTTCTCCGGGTTCCGGAAAAAGCTCGATCTCGTAAGATTCCTTTTGATATTGATGCTTTCTTAAATATTCTTTGAATTTAGGAGCTAACTTTTGTAAGTGGCCATAAACAGTAGTGTAGCCGTTTGGATGCTGTACATATAAAGCTTTTCCGTAGCCATAATGCTGAATATTGATCCTGCTTATATAACCCCCGGCAGCTGCTTTTACTTCCAGACCTTCTCTCTGCTGGGTTTTAATATCTAAACCACTATGAAAATGATTGGACCTTAGTTCACCAAATGTTCCGGCAAGTACGATGGGAACATCTAAAGGATTCTGAAAATAATCTTGTGGAAGGCCATTCTGGGCTTGTAATGTAGAAAATAGTACTAAAAATAGCAGGCTTGTTGCTCTCTTCATAAATCTGGGGGTAAATTCAATTAAAACCTGGGGTAAAGTTAATCAAAGTTATGTCAAAATTAAACAGCTTGATTACAGAGAATTATCGTGATTGTTAATTATTATTTTAAAACAGCTGAAAAAGTATTGGGATATTTCAAACCGTATGTTAACTTTGTAGGGGTTCACATCGGTTTTAGCGCTTATGAGTGAAATTACAGAAATAGTTGATAACCTTGAGAATAGAATCAGCAAGCTCCTTCATAGATATGATGTTATGAAGCAGGCGAATGAATCTCTTCAGCAGGAATTGGCTTCTGTAAGAGCTGAAAATGGAAAACTGGAAGGAGATTTAGAAAGTTCCAAAGAACAGATTCAGTCCTTAAAAGCTGCGAACGCGATGCTTGGCAGTACCGACCACAAAAGAGAAACAAAGCTCAAAATAAACAGTCTGATCAGGGAGATCGATCAGTGCATAGTTCAGTTGTCAGAATAAAGGAAAATGATGGAAGATAAACTGAAGATCAAAATATCGATTGCAGACCGCGTATATCCGTTAACTATTCAGCCTAGCCAGGAAGAAGGTTTACGGAAAGCGGCAAAGAAGATCGAGGCGATGATCAAACAATTTGAGCAAAGCTATGCTGTAAGGGATAAGCAGGATGTTCTGGCAATGTGTGCATTGCAGTTCGCCGCTCAGACCGAGCAGAAAAATATTGATAATTCGAGCGAAATGATTGAAGCAGAAGAGAAGTTAAGGTCACTTAACGAACTGCTGCAACAGCATTTAACCTCTTAAGTTCTTTAAATAAAATAAGGTTACTGCCTGTATTAGTGCTTTTTTGATAAACTCAACACGATTCTTTTAAAAAGGGTGAGTCTAGGTTGTAAAAGCGTGCCGTGTCCCTTATGGGAGAGCGGATTCTTGATCAACTTGTTAACCCTAAACTTGATTTAAAGGAGTTTAAACAAAACCCATCTAATACAGGCTTTTTTTATATATATCTAAATAGAAGCGAATGGACATACTAATAATAATCATTGCCGCAGTCGTAGGTCTTGCACTGGGCTTTGCGATTGCAAAAACTCTTGAAAAGAAGCAGGCCTCCAATACCATCGCCAGCGCGAAAAAGGAAGCTGCAAGCATCTTAAAAGAGGCTAAGGCAGAAGGTGAAAGTATTAAAAAAGATAAAATCCTTCAGGCAAAAGAAAAATTCATTGAACTTAAGTCTGAACACGAGAAAGTAATCCTTTCCAGGGACAAAAAGATCAGTGATGCCGAAAAGAGAATAAAAGACAAAGAGTCTCATGTTTCTAATGAACTGGGAAAGAACAAGAAACTCAATAAAGATCTAGAGGAAAAGGTAGCAGATTACAATCACAGAGTAGAATACCTTGAAAAGAAACAGGAGGAAATAGACAAGCTTCATAACAGCAAAGTACAGCAACTGGAGGTGATCTCTGGTCTTTCTGCTGAAGATGCGAAGGCTCAGCTTGTAGAATCTTTAAAGGATACAGCGAAGGCAGATGCCATGTCTATTATTCAGGATACGGTAGAAGAGGCTAAACTTACTGCGCAGCAGGAAGCCAGAAAGATCATCATTAATACCATTCAGCGAATTGGAACAGAAGAGGCGATAGAGAATTGCGTGTCTGTATTCAACCTGGAAAGTGATGATGTTAAAGGAAGAATTATTGGTCGTGAAGGTAGAAATATTCGTGCGCTGGAAGCAGCAACCGGTGTTGAGATCATCGTGGATGATACTCCAGAAGCGATCATTCTAAGCTGTTTCGACTCTGTTAGAAGAGAGGTGGCGAGATTATCTCTGCATAAACTGGTAACCGATGGTCGTATCCATCCTGCCAGAATAGAAGAGGTGGTGAAAAAGACCAGGAAACAGATCGAAGAAGAGATTATTGATATAGGTAAGAGAACAGTTATAGATCTCGGCATCCATGGTTTACAGCCAGAATTGATCAAGATGGTAGGAAGAATGAAGTACCGTTCTTCTTATGGGCAGAACCTACTGCAACACTCAAGAGAAGTTGCTAAACTTTGTGGAGTGATGGCTGCAGAACTTGGACTAAACCCGAAACTTGCAAAACGTGCCGGATTATTGCATGATATTGGAAAAGTTCCGGAGACCGAAACAGAAGTGCCACACGCGATTCTTGGAATGCAGTGGGCAGAGAAATATGGTGAAAAACCAGAGGTTTGTAACGCCATTGGAGCTCACCACGATGAGATCGAAATGAATTCTTTATTGTCTCCTATCGTCCAGGTTTGTGATGCGATTAGTGGAGCAAGGCCGGGGGCAAGAAGACAGGTGCTGGATTCTTACATCCAGAGATTAAAAGACCTTGAAGATATCGCTTTTGGATTCGGCGGAGTTAAGAAAGCTTACGCTATCCAGGCAGGTAGAGAATTAAGAGTGATCGTTGAAAGCGAAAAGGTTTCAGATGAAAAGGCATCAAACCTGTCATTTGAGATCTCTCAGAAGATACAAACCGATATGACCTATCCAGGTCAAGTAAAGATCACGGTAATACGTGAAACCAGAGCGGTGAACGTCGCTAAGTAGAAATTGTTAGAATTAATGGAAAAGGCCGTTCAAATTGAACGGCCTTTTTTTGTCTATAAAGATGAACCTGCTTTAGGTTTTTCATTCCGATAAGATCAATATTGAGAGATATCTCCCTATAGTCGAAATGACAATCTAAAGAGATGAATTATTAATCATTATAAATGTTTTCATAAGAGTTCCCTTCCATCTCGAAGAATTTCCCGTTTACATACCTGAAATGATAATCCAGATCTGCGATCTCTTTCATATCATCTTCATCCAGCTGATAACCGGCACTCATGATATTGTCCTTAATACGTTTCTCGTTAGTGGATTTTGGTATCACTGCAGTTCCTCTTTGTTCACTCCATTTAATGAGGATCTGCCCAGGAGAGGCTCCGTGCTTTTTCGCGATCTTATTGATAACTGGATTTTCGAGTAATGAAGGTTCATCTGCCGCTTTCATAGCTTCCGGGCGGTCTCCACTTCCTAAGGGAGAGTATGCGGTCACGTTAATTTTATGCTTGCTGCAAAATTCCAATAGTTTATTTTGCTGTAAATAGGGGTGAAGCTCTACCTGATTCATTTCTGGAGTATGGTCTGTATCTGCCATAAGCTCCTCCAGTTTTTCAATACTAAAATTAGAAACTCCAATATGCTTAACCAGTCCCTGTTCCTTGGCTTTTACCATTTCATTCCAGGTTTCGATCAATGGAACTTCTTCCAGGGATAGAAAATCCTCCGCCTTTTCTGGAAACCCAACTTCTGGTTTAAATGCGACCGGCCAGTGAATGAGGTAAAGATCAAGGTAATCTAATTGCAGATCTTGAAGCGTTTGCTTTAGGGCTGGGATCACATCTTCTTTCTTATGGGCGTTATTCCATAATTTTGAGGTTACCCAAACATTTTCTCTTTTTATTTCCCCTTGCCCGAAGACTTCTTTAAATGCTTCACCTACCTCGGCTTCATTGCCATAAGTTGCTGCGCAATCTATATGTTTATACCCATTATTTAGGGCTATTTTAACTGCTTTGGTGACTTCTCCTTTTTCAGATTTCCAGGTGCCTAGACCAATAGCGTCCATCTCGTCACCGTTCTTGAATTTTAATTTCTTCATAATTTGATTTTTTATGAAGTTAAGAAGATTGCCCCTCTGCAGAAAAAAATCAGAATGGTTTAGCAGAACTTTAATATCTACTTCCTCGGGTGAAAGGTTTCCATAACATCTCTTAGATGCGATCTGTCTACATGTACATAGACTTCGGTAGTTGTAATGCTCTCATGGCCCAGCATTTGTTGAATCGCTCTTAGATCGGCTCCATTCTCCAAAAGATGGGTAGCGAAAGAATGCCGAAAAGTATGCGGGCTCACTTTCTTTTTGATCCCGGCAGCTTCGGTCAATCTTCTTACAATGGTAAAGATCATCGCCCTGGTGAGCCTGTTTCCTCTTCGGTTTAAAAATAAGGTATCGGTGGCCTCAGGTTTTATGTCCTGGTGTACTCTAACTTCATCCTTATAGATATTGATGAATTTAATGGTGTATTCTGAAATAGGCACGAAACGCTGTTTGTCGCCTTTTCCGGTCACCTTTATAAAACCTTCTTCGAAAAAAAGGTCAGATAGTTTTAGATCAAGAAGTTCTGAAACCCGCAATCCGCAGCCATATAAGGTTTCGATGATCGCCCGGTTCCTTTCTCCTTCGTTCTTGCTAAGATCTACCGCGGCAATAATTCGGTCTACTTCGTCTATGGAAATGGTGTCAGGCAATTTTCTACCTATTTTAGGAGATTCCATCAGGTCTAATGGATTGTCTTTCCGGTAATCCTCAAAAACCAGGTAGCTAAAGAAACTCCTTAAGCCCGAAATGAGTCTTGACTGAGATCTCGCGTTGAGATCTTTCGAAACGCTATAAATGAATTCCTGGATGGTTTTGTCAGATATATTGAGCGGACTTATCTGTATCTCGTTAACATCAAGGTAAGTGATAAGTTTTATAAGGTCCAGGCTGTAATTTTCTATGGAATTAGGTGAAAGTCCGCGTTCAAGCTTCAAATAGTGCTGGTAATCCTGTAACGCATTCTGCCATTTCATGTGTTAAAGATAGAATTTTCTGTCTTTCAGTCTTAATAATACTTTAGCCTAGGCTAACATTTTGTTAACAGGATGAAGCCTACTTTTGATCAAGGAATTTAAAAATAAAAAAAATGAAAAAGACGTTTTTATTAGTTGTAATGGCGATCATTGGAGTAAGCAATTCTTCAAGCGCACAGGAGTATTGGAATTTTGGAATTAAAGGTGGAGTGAATTTCACTAATATGACTTCAGACGGTTTTGAGGATAATAAGAGTAGAACCGGTTTCCATCTTGGTGTTTTGGCCGAGATCCCGGTTAGCGATCGTTTTTCCTTTCAGCCGGAGGTAATATATTCTACCCAGGGAACCGAGGAGGAAACTTCGAACTACACTAATGAATATCAATTAGATTATATTCAGTTGCCTCTAATTGCGAAGTTATACCTGATCGACGGATTGGCTCTTGAAGCAGGACCTTCTTTCAACTTCCTGGTAAATGAAGAATATAAATTCGATGGTGGTGTTTTGAATTTAGAATCTGATACAGAATATGCCAGCACCTTTGAATTTGGAGGAGCTTTTGGTGCTTCTTATAAATTCAATAATGGTTTCTTTGTGAACGGAAGATATGTGCAGGGTTTTACCGATGCATTCGACAGCGATAGTTTCGATGATGATGCTATCAAAAATAACGGGTTTCAGTTAGGGGTTGGTTTCCAGTTCTAGAGATCTTTAATACCTATGAAGATGAAAAAGCGAAGACCATGTCTT
>JBFIMP010000164.1:0-6377 GCA_041611635.1 Christiangramia sp. | reverse complement strand
GTAAAAAAGCTTAACTGGTCTCCAGACATCATTCATGTGCATGGCTGGTTGTCTTCCCTGCTGCCTCTTTACCTGAGGAATTATTATGGGAATGAACCATTGTTCAGGGATTCAAGAATTGTTACCTCTGTTTACAATCAAAGTTTTGATGGAACGTTAGATGAGGAGTTACGTGAAAAAATATTGTTCGACGGCCTGGAGAATGCAAATGTAAAGCATTTGAAAACTCCAAATTTCGTTAATTTATTGAAAACCGCCGTGGACAATTCTGATGCTGTGGTAATGGGGGGTGATAATGTTCCTGAAGAATTGAAAACTTATGTTGGTAAATTAAATAAGCCAGTTCTTCCTTATACTGAAAAAGAAAACTTCTCACACGCCTATCAGGAATTTTATGACACGAAAGTATTGTCTGAAAAGTAAGTAAAAGTATTAGATGAAATTAAATAGATTGTTCCAAACGACGGCCATCCTGGCTGTTGTTTTCGCTTTTGTAGGATGCGATGACGAGTTTACAGATATAGGAGGAGAGATTATAACAAATCCTTCTAATGTTGAGGTGAGAGAGGTTGAGGTTAATGCCTATTCACAAAAGATTAATTCTATACAAACCAATAATTTATCAAATCATATTTTAGGGGTGTATAATCACCCGGTTTACGGTGAAAAAACAGCCAGCCTTGTTTCTCAACTAACATTGTCTACAGAGAATCCAGATTTTGGTGATAATGTAGAACTTGATAGTGTTGTAATGACAATTCCATATTTCTATTCAGAAATTGAGGATTCTGCAAATGATGAGGTGCTGTATGAGCTGGATTCACTTTACGGTTCAGAAAGTTTCAGGCTTTCGGTTTATGAAACTTCTTATTTTTTAAATGATCTTGATCCTGAGCTTGATTTTGAGAGACGCCAGGCCTATTATTCAGATCAGCAAAATCTGCTTGAGCAGAATATAGTTGGTGAAGCAATTTTTGTAGAAGAGAATTTCAAACCATCCAGTGCATCTTTTACGACCTATGAGCTAGACCCAACTGGAGAAAATGATACAATTGTAAATACACCGGCATTAAGACTTAAGTTGCCTCAAAGTTATTTCCAGGAAAAGATCATAGATAAGGAAGGCACCACCGACCTGTTGAATAATGGTAATTTTAGAAATTATCTTAGAAATTTCTTTATTAAAGCAGAGCCTAACGGTTCCGGGGGAAGCCAGGTAATGCTGGATTTTTCAGCGCAAAGTAGATCACCAAGAGTGAGTATTTACTACACAAGAGATTCAGATAATGTTCCTGATGGGGAGGAGCCTGAGCGAATAAGAGATAGTTTTTCACTTTTATTAAGCGGGAACCGCTTTAATACTTTTGAGGGGGACTTTCCTGCAGATGTAAATCAGGCTGTAAACGCTCAGGATTCTGAGACAGGAGCTGAAAATCTTTATTTGAATGCCCAGGAGGGAAGCATGGCTGTAATCGAGCTTTTTCCTGAACAGGCTGTTCTGGATGATATTATAAATGAAGAGTTGCTGGTAAATGAGGCCGATCTTGTTTTTTATGTCAATGACGCTTTAATGGGTGAGGGTGGAGAGCCTAGACGTCTCTATCTATATGATCTTTCCAATAATAACGTCATAGGTGATTTTGCTATAGATCCCAGTTTTAATCCGGGGGATCCTGAAGCTTCGCTAACTAATTTCTCTGAAGTGGTGGCAGAAGATGATACAGGTAAATTCTATAAGATCAGGGTTACCAATCATGTGAGTGGCATTATTAATGATGGAAGGGACAATGTGAAATTAGGTTTAGTAATTGTACCAAATATTAATGCTGTTGCTGGGAGAGATTCACAGGGGCGTGTTCTCGGGCCATTAATGTCGGCTACCCGAGGTATGACAGGCGTAATTGACAGAGTACCATCTGTAAATTCGCTAACCCCTACTGGAACCATTATACATGGTAACCAGTCCGGCGACGCTGATAAGCGTTTAAAATTAAGAATTTACTATACCAACTATAATTAATTAGAAAATATGTGTGGAATTGTTGGGTATATAGGGCACAGGGATGCCTATCCTATTGTTCTTAAAGGACTACAAAGATTAGAATACAGGGGTTATGACAGTGCGGGAATTGCACTTTATGACGGGAAGGAATTAAAAATGAGCAAGACCAAAGGTAAGGTCGCCGACCTGAAAGCTCGTCTGGAAAGTGAGATCTCTACCGATGGAACTGTTGGGATTGGTCACACAAGATGGGCTACTCATGGGGAGCCAAATGATGTAAACTCACATCCTCATTATTCTAATTCTGGAGACCTAGTAATTATCCATAATGGAATTATCGAGAATTACGATGCTCTTAAAAAAGAGTTGAAGAAAAGGGGGTACACCTTTAAAAGTGATACCGATACCGAGGTACTGGTAAATCTTATTGAGGATGTTATTCTAAAGGAAGGTGTGAAGCTTGGTAAAGCAGTGCAGATCGCCCTTAATCAAACAGTGGGAGCTTATGCTATTGCTGTTTTTAATAAAAAGAAACCAGATGAGATAGTGGTAGCGAGACTGGGTTCTCCATTAGCTATTGGGGTAGGTGAAGATGAATTCTTCGTAGCTTCAGATGCTTCTCCATTTATCGAATTCACGAATAACGCTATTTACCTGGAAGACGGAGAGATGGCGGTTATAAGAAGGCATAAGGAGGTAAAGATCAGGAAGATTCATGATGATTCACTGGTGGATCCCTATGTTCAGGAATTGCAAATGAATCTTGAGCAGATCGAAAAAGGTGGTTACGATCATTTCATGCTTAAAGAAATTCATGAACAGCCTAACGCGATTAGCGATACGTATAGGGGTAGAATGCTTGTAGATCAGGGCTTAATTAGAATGGCCGGGATTGATGATAATATGGAGCGTATTGCCAATGCGAAACGTATCATTATTGTTGCCTGCGGTACCTCATGGCATGCTGGCCTTGTGGCTGAATATATCTTTGAAGATATTGCCAGGATTCCTGTAGAAGTTGAATATGCTTCCGAATTCAGGTATAGAAACCCTGTGATCTCTGAAAATGATGTGGTAATAGCCATCTCTCAAAGTGGGGAAACAGCAGATACCATGGCAGCGATCAAGCTTGCCAAGGAAAAGGGCGCATTTGCCTTTGGGGTTTGTAACGTAGTTGGTTCTTCGATCTCAAGAGAGACCCATGCCGGGGCATATACACATGCCGGACCCGAGATAGGGGTTGCTTCAACTAAAGCATTTACAACTCAGATAACAGTTCTTACTTTAATGGCGCTTAAGCTAGGAAAGTATAAAGGGACTATTTCTCATCCAGATTTCCAGTTTCACTTACAGGAACTTGAAAGAATTCCAGAGAAAATCAAAAAGGCACTTGAGTCTGATAAATTAATCCAGGAAGTAGCATTTAAATATAAAGATGCTCCTAACTGTCTTTATTTAGGGCGTGGTTATAATTTCCCGGTAGCACTTGAAGGCGCACTTAAACTTAAAGAAATTTCTTATATCCATGCAGAAGGATATCCTGCGGCAGAGATGAAGCACGGGCCAATTGCCTTGATTGATGAGCTTATGCCGGTAGTGGTGATAGCTACTAAAAAAGGTCACTATGAAAAAGTGGTGAGTAACATCCAGGAGATCAAATCCAGAAAAGGAAAGATCATTGCGATAGTTACCGAAGGTGACGAAGAGGTAAGAGAACTTGCAGATCACGTGATTGAAGTTCCTGAAACAATAGAGTCTTTAACTCCGTTGTTAACGACTATTCCGCTTCAATTGCTTTCTTATCACATTGCAGTGATGTTAGGTAAAAATGTAGATCAGCCAAGAAACCTGGCGAAATCTGTTACTGTAGAATAAAATTGACTTAAATCTTTATAAAAACCCTTCTGTAAATCTTCAGAAGGGTTTTTTATTTCAGACTAATTGATGCTTTTAAATCAGGTTTTTAGCTGTTTTGATTTCAATTGAAAACTTCTCAAATTTTCAATATGATTTTTGCTGGAAAAATTTATCTTTGCAGCCTGAAAACGACCCGTTTCTTAATTATGGTTTTTTAAATCAGGGAAATAGGTTTTGAATTTTACTATTAAAAATTAAAGAATTAGATAAATGTCTAAAGTCACAGGTAAAGTTGCCCAGATTATTGGTCCTGTAGTTGACGTTGTGTTCGACTCAGAAAATGCTGAACTGCCAAAGATCTACGATTCTTTGGAAATTACCAGAAAGGATGGTTCTATTTTAGTTCTTGAGGTGCAGTCTCACATTGGTGAACAAACCGTAAGAACTGTTTCCATGGATTCAACTGACGGTCTTAGCCGTGGTGTTGAAGTTGTAAATACCGGAAATCCTATTCAAATGCCAGTTGGTAAAGATGTTTACGGACGTCTTTTCAACGTAATTGGAGATGCGATCGATGGTTTAGGGGACTTGCCAAAAGCTGGTAAAGACGGACTTCCAATTCACCGCGAAGCTCCTAAATTTGAAGACTTATCTGTGTCTACCGAAGTTCTTTTCACAGGAATTAAAGTAATCGATCTTGTTGAGCCTTATTCTAAAGGAGGTAAGATTGGTCTTTTTGGAGGTGCAGGAGTTGGTAAGACAGTACTTATCCAGGAATTGATTAACAATATCGCGAAAGGTCACGGTGGACTTTCTGTATTTGCAGGAGTTGGTGAGCGTACTCGTGAAGGGAATGACCTTCTTCGAGAGATGTTGGAATCTGGTATTATAAAATATGGTGATGATTTCATGCACTCTATGGAAAGTGGAGGATGGGATCTTAAGAAAGTAGATAAAGAAGTAATGAAGGAGTCTAAGGCTACCTTCGTATTTGGGCAGATGAACGAACCACCTGGAGCACGTGCTCGTGTGGCTCTTTCTGGACTTACAATTGCGGAATATTTCCGTGATGGGGCTGGAGAAGGTCAGGGGAAAGACGTTCTTTTCTTCGTAGATAACATTTTCCGTTTTACTCAGGCAGGTTCTGAGGTGTCTGCACTTCTAGGGCGTATGCCATCTGCGGTAGGGTACCAGCCTACTCTTGCAACAGAGATGGGTGCGATGCAGGAGCGTATTACTTCTACCAAGAATGGATCTATTACATCTGTACAGGCAGTTTATGTACCTGCAGATGACTTGACAGACCCGGCACCGGCGACAACCTTTGCTCACCTTGATGCCACAACCGTACTTTCACGTAAAATTGCCGAGCTAGGTATTTATCCAGCGGTGGATCCATTAGAATCAAGTTCAAGAATTCTAACTCCAGAGACACTAGGTAACGATCACTATGCTTGTGCTCAACGTGTAAAAGAGTTATTACAGAGATATAAAGAACTTCAGGATATTATTGCAATTCTTGGTCTTGAAGAACTTTCAGAAGAAGATAAACTTGCCGTATCACGTGCAAGACGTGTTCAGCGTTTCCTTTCTCAGCCATTCCACGTAGCAGAGCAGTTTACTGGTCTTAAAGGAGTGCTTGTAGACATTAAGGATACCATCAAAGGTTTCAACATGATCATGGATGGTGAATTAGATCACCTTCCAGAGGCTGCCTTCAACCTAAAAGGTACTATTGAAGAAGCGATCGAGGCCGGAGAGAAAATGCTTGCTGAATCATAAATAGTATATAGAATTGAGTAGTTGGTATTGAGGTACCAACTACTCATTACTCACTACTTAATACTAAGAAAAGAATGTACTTAGAGATAGTAACTCCAGAAGCTGTAGTATTTAGAGCGCAGGTTGACGCGGTAAAAGTGCCGGGACATGATGGTGAATTTCAAATGCTGAACAATCACGCTCCTATCGTTTCTACACTTACTGAAGGAGAGGTTAAGATCAATCTTTCTTCAGGAAGTCAAAATGAAGTAAAAAGGAAGGATCTTACAGGATTCAGAACTGAAGCTTCAGAACCTGATGTTTTGTACTACACTATCACAGGAGGAGTTCTTGAAATGAAAGATAATAAAGCGATCGTTTTAGCTGATTAACTTTCAGAACATAATATAAAAAAGGCCTTTCGATTGAAAGGCCTTTTTTTATTCATTCTATTTTGGAGACAACCACTTTTCCCTTTCCTTAGCCGCTTCCTTCGAAGCATTAGGGTCGATCTTTATCGAATAGGTAGGATCTGGTTTTAGCTTTACTTCGGTTGTTTTTTCTTTTCCAAATCTTTTATAAGTGACCTTAACGTTACCGGAATCTATACTTGCGATCTGTTTTCTGAAGTCTTCAGGCGTGGTAACAGCCGTACCGTTTAGTGAAATAATTATATCTCCTGAACCTAAGCCAGCTTCATAGACTGGACTTCCTTTATAGGTGTTTCTGTAGATCTTCAGCCCAGCATCTGTTTTCT
>JBFIMP010000163.1:0-6384 GCA_041611635.1 Christiangramia sp. | reverse complement strand
TGTATTTCTTTATTCAGTATTGCAAGCATACTTTCAATTATCAATTATCAATTATCGGTTTTCGGTTGTGTGCTGTGTATTATGCGTTTTGTGTTGTCCGTTGTATTTTAGTTCAATGTAATTTCGACCGTTGGGAGAAATCTATATTTTTTACTTCCACATTTCGACTGTGCTCAATGTGATACTGCTCACTTTCCACTTTTCTCTATACTAACTACTCAATACTATCTACTCCAAACTAACCAGTTTATCCACGCTCCAGGCTTCAGGCTTTTCACTGAACAGAACTTTCGTGTTCGCCCACACATTTTTAAAAAGCTCAGAATTTCTATACTTCTCTAAAGCGGTTTCATTTTCCCAGTATGAATACGTGAAAAATTGGTTTGTATTGTCTTTGCCCCGATATAGTTCAAGAAATTTACAACCTTCAAATTCTCTTATCTTAGCTTTATTCTCTTCAAAATTAGCCAGGAATTCATCAATTTTATCTTCCTGAAAACCCATTTTCACTATTCTAACAAACATCTATTCAAAATTTACGGTTATTGTATCAAGATATTCCAGACCAAATAGACTTGCGGCGCTTCCTACGGTATTTGGATTACTTTTATACATGGCAAGTTCTATATATCCGGCAGAATTAAATACCGCCAGTTTCTTACCGTCCTCTTCCTTGCGTTTTTCTTTTTCCACATCAAAATTAATGGCGTGGCTGTAAGTTTCATATATCACGTTGAAATTTACAGTTCTGGCGCTTATTTTAAATGCACGTCCCTTACCTACAGACTCAAAAAGTTTCCTCGAAATATTGCTAATCACGTTTCCGTAGTTATCAATATAGATCACATGACCCAGAATCTGGTTCTTTTCAGAGTTTATAATCGGCTCGAACTGTTTGAGATACTTGATCTGGCTAACGCTTTTACCTATGACTTCCAGGGTTCCGCCGCGAGCAATATGGCAGGCAACTTTTACAAAAACTTCCAGTACGGGGAAGTTGGTCTGTATTTTATCATGAATATTGATCTCCACGATCTTTTCAGGCCTTATTTCTGAAGCCAGTAAAGAGAGTATGCCGTTATTGGCGCAGATGAAATAGTGTTCGTCGAGTTTTACTGCGAGATGCTTATTCTCCGGGGTAAGTTCAGAATCTATACCAATAATATGAATACTGCCTTTAGGGAAACTCTTATAGGCGTTCTTAATGATATAAGCGGCCTCACTAATATGGAAGGGAGAAACCGAATGTGAAATATCAACAATTCTAACATCACTTAATTCGCTATAGATAGCTCCTTTAACCGCACCAGCGAAATAATCTTTCTCCCCGAAATCGGTCGTTAAAGTGATGATTGCCATAGGCGATTGTTAATATTTTTTTAATCTGAGACTGGTAATTTTCCTTAAGTTTGTATAGAAGGCGAATATAATTTTATTTTTAGGGATTCGCCTGACACATAAGGTAAAAAATACCATAATTCGGTTTCAAAATTAGGATATTGAAATTCGAAGGACAAATAAAAATGACCTGAAAAATCTACAATGCTACAACTTAAAAACCACAGCTTTTGAACGAACTTCTTATTGAACTCTCAGAAATAAGCCCTCGAGAATTTTTCGGGCAGCAAAATGAACACATTGAACTATTAAAAAAGTATTTTCCAAAATTAAAGATCGTCGCCAGGGGCAGCAAGATACGTGTCTTTGGAGATGAGGAAATGCTGGAGGAATTCGATAAACGATTTTCTATGTTGATGGATCATTTTGGTAAATACAACAAACTGGACGAGAATACTATCGAAAGGGTTTTGACGAGTGAGAGCGAGGAAGATTATGAAACTTCAAAAGAAAGTGGAGAGACCATAGTGCATGGAATTAGCGGGAAGGTGATCAAAGCGCAGACCGCCAACCAGAGAAGAATGGTCGAGCTTTCCAAAAAGAACGATTTGGTATTTGCCATAGGGCCTGCGGGAACGGGTAAGACCTATACGGGGGTAGCACTGGCGGTAAAAGCCCTGAAAGAAAAACAGGTAAAAAGGATCATTCTAACCAGGCCTGCGGTAGAAGCAGGAGAGAATCTCGGTTTTCTACCAGGCGACCTTAAGGAAAAACTGGATCCTTACATGCAGCCATTATATGACGCCTTAAGGGATATGATCCCGCATGAAAAACTGGAGGTTTTTATTGAAAAAGGGGTCATTCAGATCGCGCCACTTGCCTTTATGCGTGGACGTACCCTGGATCATGCTTTTGTGATCCTGGATGAAGCCCAGAATACCACACATGCGCAGATGAAGATGTTCCTAACCAGGATGGGTAAGAACGCGAAATTCATGATCACTGGAGACCCGGGACAGATCGATCTTCCAAGAAGAGTGATCTCAGGGTTAAAAGAAGCGCTTCTGGTTCTTAAAGATGTTAAAGGTGTGGGAACTGTATATCTGGATGATAAGGATGTAATACGCCACAGGTTGGTAAAGAAGATTATTGCTGCATACAAAACTATTGAACACAACGATTAATTATAATAGAATAAACTCTAAATGAGTAATACGATAACCCAAACAAACTTCAATTTCCCCGGTCAGGAATCGGTATATAAAGGTAAAGTTAGAGACGTTTACGCGCTGGAAAATGACCTGCTGGTCATGATTGCTTCAGACAGGCTTTCGGCTTTCGATGTGGTAATGCCAAAGGGAATACCTTACAAAGGGCAGATCCTTAACCAGATCGCTACCAAAATGATGGAAAAAACACCAGATATTGTACCAAACGGGCTGGAAGCGACTCCAGATCCCAATGTGGCCATTGGTAAAAAATGCGAGCCTTTTAAAGTAGAAATGGTTATTCGCGGCTATATGTCTGGTCATGCTGCAAGGGAATACAGGGCTGGAAAGAGAGAATTATGTGGCGTAGCTATGCCGGAAGGTTTAAAGGAAAATGATAAATTTCCTCAACCAATTATCACCCCGGCTACTAAAGCGGAACACGGAGATCACGATGAGGATATTTCCCGTGAGGATATCATTAGAAGGGGAATCGTATCTAAAGAAGATTACCTTAAACTTGAAGAGTATACCAGGAAATTATTTGAGCGAGGTACCGAGATCGCGGCGAAACAGGATCTTATTCTCGTGGACACAAAATATGAGTTTGGGAAAACACCTGAAGGAGAGATCGTACTAATAGATGAGATACATACTCCAGATTCTTCCAGATATTTCTATAAAAAGGGATACGAGGAAAGACAGGAGAGAGGTGAGGCTCAGAAGCAGTTATCAAAGGAATTCGTTCGCCAGTGGCTTATCTCAAATGGATTCCAGGGACTGGAGGGACAGAAAGTGCCTGAAATGAGTGATAAGTATATCGAATCGGTTTCAGAAAGATATATTGAACTTTATGAGAACATTACCGGTGAGAAATTTATAAAAGCTGATGTCTCTAATATTGAAGAAAGGATACAAAAGAATGTAGAATCTTATCTAAAAACGCGCTAATTTGATATAATTCTAAGAAAACAAATTATATTTTAAGAAATGTGGAATATTATTTTGTTTTAAGTTCATAATAACTTTTGTGATTCCCTATGATTTAATAATTTTAAAAGCAGAACCGGTTCTTCCGGTTCTGCTTTTTTAATTTAATCAACCTGAACAATGAGTAATTATCACATTAAAAATCTGGAAGAATATTTCCAGGTTTACCGTAAGTCTGTTAGAGAGCCAGAGAACTTCTGGCAGGAAGTTGCCGAAGAGCATTTTGTTTGGAGGAAAAAATGGGATAATGTACTTGATTGGGATTTTTCCAAGCCTGAGGTAAAATGGTTTGAAAATGCGAAACTTAATATTACCGAAAACGCTATAGATCGTCATCTTCTGGCCCAGGGTGATAAAACCGCAATTATCTGGGAGCCTAACGATCCTAAAGATGAAGCGATACACTTTAGTTATACAGAACTACATAAAAAGGTGAATCAATTCGCCAACGTCCTAAAGGAAAATGGCATTGCAAAAGGGGATAGGGTGTGTATCTATTTACCAATGATCCCTGAACTGGCTTTTGCAGTTCTTGCCTGTGCCCGGATTG
The DNA here is from genome assembly GCA_041611635.1 of Christiangramia sp. Classification (GTDB taxonomy): domain Bacteria; phylum Bacteroidota; class Bacteroidia; order Flavobacteriales; family Flavobacteriaceae; genus Christiangramia. Next base: position 2,298 of record JBFIMP010000163.1, on the reverse strand, counting down.
GCGCTATTCACTCCGTCGTATTTGCAGGTTTTTCAGCCTCAGCTTTAGCTACTAGGACTCTGGATGCAGATTGTAAGATGATGATCACTTCAGATGGTTCTTACCGAGGAGATAAAACCATAGACCTTAAAGGTATCGTGGATAAGGCCCTGGAGCAATGTCCCGATGTTGAAACAGTACTGGTTGCAAAAAGGACTGGTGCAGATATCAATATGAAAGAAGGGCGCGACAAATGGCTGAAACCATTGATGGATAAGGCTTCAAATAAATGTGCCCCGGAGATCATGGATGCGGAAGATCCTTTATTCATACTCTATACTTCCGGATCTACAGGGAAACCTAAAGGTATGCTGCACACAACCGCAGGTTATATGGTCTATTCAGCCTATACTTTCAAGAATATTTTTAACTATGAAAATGATGATGTCTATTGGTGTACCGCAGATATTGGCTGGATCACCGGGCATTCCTATATAGTTTATGGACCATTATTAAATGGCGCTACGACATTGATGTTCGAGGGTGTGCCTTCTTATCCCGATTTTGGCCGATTCTGGCAGATCGTGGAAAAGCATAAAGTAAATCAGTTCTATACCGCGCCGACAGCTATACGTGCCCTGGCCAAAAAGAACCTAGAGTTCGTAGATAAATATGACCTATCTTCCCTGAAAGTTTTAGGAACAGTTGGTGAACCTATTAATGAAGAAGCCTGGCACTGGTATGATAATAATATCGGGAAAAGTAAAAGCCCTATTGTTGATACCTGGTGGCAGACAGAAACTGGGGGGATTATGATCTCGCCAATTCCTTTTGTGACGCCAACTAAACCAACTTTTGCAACTTTGCCTTTTCCTGGAATTCAGCCTGTACTGATGGATGAAGAAGGTAAGGAGATCAATGGGAACCAGGTAGATGGCAGGCTTTGTATCAAATTTCCGTGGCCATCTATGGCCAGAACGATCTGGGGAAATCATGATAGGTACCGTGATACTTACTTTTCAGCTTTTAAAGACAAATATTTCACGGGTGATGGGGCCTTACGCGATGAGACTGGATATTACAGGATCACTGGTAGGGTAGATGATGTGATCATCGTTTCAGGTCATAACTTAGGAACTGCGCCAATAGAGGATGCAATCAATGAGCATCCTGCCGTGGCAGAATCAGCCGTTGTCGGATTCCCTCATGAGGTCAAAGGAAATGCCTTATATGGATTCGTTATCCTGAAAGAAGCTGGAGAATCCAGGAATCAGGATAATCTTAGAAAGGAGATCAATCAACAGATCTCAGATAAGATAGGTCCTATCGCCAAACCAGATAAGATACAGTTCGTAGAAGGATTGCCAAAAACAAGAAGTGGAAAGATCATGAGAAGAATACTCAGGAAGATCGCTTCTCAAGATACTTCAGATCTTGGGGATACTTCAACTCTTTTGAATCCAGAGGTAGTTGAGGGTATCATAGAGAGATCATTATAAGCTTTTGGTATAGTTGTTGTTTTATAACGTTTACAACTAAAAATTTAATTTATGAAAGCTATTACTTTATTCGCGTTTTTGATTTTTTCCCTTAGTATTTTTTCTCAACCTAGCTATGGTACAAGTACTGCGCCTTCTCAAAACCAGCCAGTTGAAATGGAGTATTTTAATTATGATATTGTAGAAGAAATAAATAGGTGGGCTATGAATCCCTTTATGATCACCGAAAATTATATCGGTTCACCATATCTTATTGAAAGTTTCAAAAAGGGAAAGGTAATTTCCGGCGGTAAAGAACAATCTGCCTTTTTGAGATACGATGTTCTTCATAAAAAGATGGAAATAAAGATTTCTAACGAATCAAAAATAACAGCTGTCCCTATAAATCAATTCAAGACTTATATACTTGATGATTATGAACTTTCATGGAAAAATTTGCCTATGGAAGATGGCTTGAGAAAAGGATATTTTTTCACTTATTTTGATAATGGAGACATTAGACTTTACGGGTTTCCTTCCATTTTGCTAAAAGAAGCTGAAGCAGGAACTTCAGGTTACAGTGTTGAAAAGCCTGCACATTATAGTATAGAAATGAATTACTATCTGTCAACTGGAGATTCGGTGCTTCAAAGAATTCGTTTAAGAAATAAGGATTTTGAAAAATTATTAGGCTTAGATGCAGAATCAGAAAAATTCTTAAATAAGCATAAGATTAAGGAAGTTTCAGATGCTGTTAAATTTTTAAAATTCTATGATTCCCTTTAGTTTTTGATTTTCAAAAGATCGCGAAGGCTTAAGGGCTTCTTTTGTTTGATCCTTC
>JBFIMP010000162.1:0-6406 GCA_041611635.1 Christiangramia sp. | reverse complement strand
TAGATAGACAAGACCTCCAGGATTTCTTTAGAAAGGCTTCTGCTCTTAATGCTTATCAAAATATGGATTAGCATTATGTAAGAATTTCCTATGCTCCCATGACCCAAAATATATTATTGGAGATATTTGGGCTACATGATTTTTAATTGAAATTATTCCAGTATCATCCCTACTCCTATTTTCTCCAGTAAATATGGATTGTGGTCAATAACCAGGATATCATTGGTTTTGCTTAGTTTTTCAAGTATCACATATAACAGGTCGATATCAGCGTAATGCAATCCGGTACTGGGTTCATCCAATATATAAAGTTTGTTTGATGCATTATCCTGTAACCAGTTTAATAACAGCAGGCGCTGTTTTTCTCCAGAAGAAAGTGTTTGCACCGGCTGGTCTAATCTTAGATGTGCCAACCCTATTTCCTGCATTTTATCAAGGAACTGAAAATTTTGCCCAGAATAATTTACTTCTTTAAGCCAGTCCTGAAATTCTGAAATATTTAGAGAAATAACCTCAGCGATATTCCTGGATAGAACATTATGCTCTAAAATATGAGACCGGTAACGCTGTCCCTGGCATACTTCACATTCTTCTATCGCATTTGCGGTTACGTCCAGGCTGGTTTCAATAAACCCCATTCCTTTACAATTAGGGCACTGACTTGTCTTTGTCTTATATAAATAGTCCTTAGCCTTCAATTCTGAGCCTACAGCAAAGATCTTGCTTATATCTTTCAGCAGATCCAGGTAAGCTACCAGTAAGGTAATCGAATGTGACCGCAACTTTTTAGACTCAAAATAATGTGCCTCCTCGTACTTACGAGGAAAGCTGATACTGTTGCAATGAACGGGTTTTCCTGTTTTTATGCTCGGTATAAGAATCTCCTTTACCAGAGTAGTTTTCCCAATTCCAGATTTCCCACTGATTGCCGTGATACCTCCAACCGGTACTTCCAGTAGTTCTTTTTCAAGGGAATATTTTGAAAGGTTTTTGATGATAATTTGATCTGCACCTTTTTTAAATTTAGTTGCTTTATTTGAGGTTTTAAGAAAGGGATGACTATCCGGTAATTTAATAAACTCCTGCGGAGTTCCCTGGTAAGTAATATACCCTCCGGGTTTTCCTGCCTTCGGACCTATCTGTACCAAATGATCGGCAGATAGAATGATCTCTTTATTATGTTCAATCACCATGACCGTGTTGCCTTTTGCAATAAGCTCTTTTAAGATATTGATCAGGTCTGGAATATTATCACTGGACAGTCCTGCAGAAGGTTCATCTAGCAGGTAGGTAATGCCTTTTAGCGGAGAGTTCAGCTGTTTGATCAAGGCGATCCGCTGGTTCTCTCCGCCAGAAAGCGTGGCAGATTTTCTATTGAGTTGCAGGTGATCTATGTGTAATTGCTTTGCCCTCTTAATGGTATTCAAGAAATGTGGCTCGATCCTGGAGATTAATTCCTGGTCTATCTCGGCATATTCATTTAAAGAAGAAAGCCATTTTCCCAGGTCGGTAAGGTGCATGGATTTTATTTCATGAATAGACTTGCTCCCTATTTTAAAACCAAGTCGCTCTGGCTTTAGTCCGCTACCTGAACAATGATTACATTCAGAAGGCGAGAAAAGCGCTTTAAGCCTGGCGATGTTCTTATTTTTCCTGGTCTTATAGTATTCCTCCTTAAGGTAATGGAAAAGTCCCTCCCATTTCATTTTAATGGGCTGTATTCCTTCTCTGGTTTTAGTTTTAAAGATCCACTTGGTCTTCCAGATCTTTTCTCCATCTCCATGGAATAAAATTTTTCTTTGGTCTTCGGTTAGATCTTTGAAAGGAGTCTCCAGGCTAAACCCGTAAGTTTTACCCAGTTCTTTCACGATCGCCATATACTGGCTACCCGGCTGTCCATAATAGGCCAGAGATTTGTTATGCTCAAAAAGTCCGCCGGCAATACTCCTATTTCTATCTTTTACGATCTTACCCAGGTCAGGTAATAATTCCTCTCCATAACCATCACAAATTGCGCATTTCCCCAATTCATGATTATTCGAAAAATGACTGGCAGAAAGGTCACTTCCTTCATATTGCGCTTTCCTCGAAAAAGCAAAACGAAAGATCTTATCTATACCTGTTTGTTTGGCGATATCAGAGCGATCTGTAAAACTCTTTTCCTTGCGGGTAATACAGATCGTGGGACTAAGCCCGGTGATATTTTCAACTTCGAACTGAAAATTCACTCCGGCCCTGGATTGCTGGTAAGAAGTGAACTGCCTCGTCATTTCCTGTAATCCATAACCATGCAGGGTGTCTATCAAAAGAGAGGATTTCCCAGAGCCGGAAATTCCGGTAACCACGGTCAAGCGATGTTTTGGCAGATCAAGGTCCAGGTCCTTTAAGTAATGTGTCCTGGCTCCTTTTATAGAAATCTTTTCCCGGTCATCTTCTGAAAAGTTTTTGAGTTCCTGCGGCAGAACTTTCATGGAATTATCGAACCAGGTATTACATGAAGTTTTAAATAACTGGTGGTTCTCAAAACAAATAATTCCAGCGGTTTGCTTTTTCAACTGATGCAATGCTTTTAGCAATTGTCTTACATTCTGCTGATGTAAACCTATACTTGGTTCTTCCAGTATTAATAAGGTCTTTTTGGATTGCCGGGCAAAATGCTTGGTAAGCTTTATACGTTGCGCCTCCCCACCGGATAATGTATTTGAAGGCTGACCCAGTTTTATATATCCCAGGCCCAATTGCAGCATCAACGACAGGATTTTGTTGATCTGTTTTTCATTGTCAAAGAAATCGTAGGCTTCCTCTATGCTTAGATTATATACATCTGCAATACTCCTGTGATTCCACTGTACTTGCAGTACTTCATCTTTAAATCGCTTACCGTTACAGCTGGGACAAACCTGGTTGATGGTACCCATTACGTTCATGGATAAAGTAATAACCCCGGCACCTTCACAATTTTCACATCTCCCCTTTTTGTTGTTAAATGAAAAGGCAGCTTTGGACAGTTTCAGGCTTTTCGCTTCAGGAGTTTTGGCAAAAAGATCGCGTATCTTATCGGCCAGGCCGGTATAGGTCGCGGGATTACTACGGGGAGTTTTACCTATAGGCTGATCTGAAACCGTTAGAAGGTCAAGTTCTTTAATGTCGCAAAACTCATGAAGATTGTTAACTACCTCAGCTGTTTTTCTGCTTATAACGGCAAGTTCTCCTGTTGATGGCACAAATTTTCCTGTTGAAACTATCTTCGCTCTTTTGGTCTCCCCAGATGACTCCTTGCGTAATTCACTTAAGGTAGGGCTTTCTATATTTTCTGAATTCAGAAAGTCCTTTATAGTTCCATTGAAAATGATCTCCCCTCCATGAATACCAGCTGCCGGGCCCAATTCTACGATCCAGTCTGCAGACCGTATAAAGTTTAGATCATGTTCAACGACCATCACCGTATTTCCGCGTTTAATAAGCCGGTTCAGGATATGCCTCAAATGGATCTGGTAATCTTCAGCCAAACCTATGGAAGGTTCGTCAAAAACATAAAGTATGCCCTGGAGATTGCTGTTTACCTGTTTTATTAATCTTATACGCTGGGCATCTCCCGAAGAAATGTCGGTACTGGAAGTACCTAAACTATATTCCTCCATCCCCAGCCGGATGAGATCGAGTAATTGTGTGCTGATTTTTTCTACCAATGCCCTTTCTCCAGTTGTTAAATTTTGCGATTGAAGCTTCTCATATAAAATGTCCAGGGGAAGCTGCATCCATTCATAAAAGTTCAATCCTTTCCATTTATATTTTAGATGTTCAGCTTTGATGCGTGCTCCCTGACATTCGGGGCAGATACTGGAACTCACAAATTTCAAAATATTCTTATTACGGTCACGCTTTAAGATATCTGTCATGATAGGAAGAATACCTTTATAATGACCTTCTTCACGAGGCTTGGCTTTAAGGCCCTGCCATCTTAGCCTGGATTCTATGCTATGCTTTCCGTAGAAAACTTTAATACGCTCACTCCCATTCAGAATAACATCTTTTTGCTCGGCATTAAGGTCTTTCCACGGTATGTCTACGCTAAACCCATGAGCTTTACATACTTTATTCAATTCTTCTACGGTCACCTGGGAATAAACTATGTATCCATTAGGCAGCGTGGTGGTGATGGCACCTTCCCTTAAGGTCTTGTTCTCATCTCCCAGTAGTTTAGCAATATCTATATATTCTGCTTCCCCTATCCCATTACAGCGATCACATGCTCCCTTAGGATGGTTGAAAGAAAAGAGGGATTTACTCATGGGCTCTTCACCCGCATAACGGGCAAAAAGGATCCTGAAATAAGAAGCCAGTTCTGAGAGAGTTCCAAAGGTGGCATTAACAGACCTGAAGCGTTTAGATTGTCCCACCTTGATCACAGGCGGCAGTGCTTTTATTTCATCTACCTCTGCCGTAGGTATAGATTGGGCGTTTTGTTGATTATATGCCGGTAAGCTCTCTAAAAAATAGCGATACCCTTCGTTGGCAATTACATCCATAGCCAGGGACGACTTGCCCGAACCAGATAATCCGGTCACCACGATCAATTGATTTTCTGGGATACTAAGATCGATATTCTTGAGGTTGTTCTGGTGAGCATTAATTATTCGCATATAGGAGCTGGTTTTTTTTGAAAAAAGATAAAGATAGAAAGATTAATAAGGCTGAAATAAGGATTGAACGAAAGTCTGTCATTTATGAAAATACACCAGGATATTCATAAAATAGTAGGCTGGGGATAATCCTGTATTCTGGAAACGGAACTTTTAAAAATCAATAATACAACTGAACACCAACGAATTATATTAAGAATCTGAAGAAATTGATTAACTTCATTTAAAATTTCAGAATTCTCAGCCCTATTTCCCAATTGATCTCTGCTTTTTACAAGTAAAATCTGAAGTCAATGAAAATAGCAGTATTTAGCACAAAGGTTTACGACCAGGAATATTTTGAGAAATATGGTAAGGGACAGCTTTATGACTTTACTTTCTTCGAAACCAGCCTCAATTCGAGCACGGTAAATCTAACCCATGGCTTTGACGCGGTTTGTGTATTTGTGAATGATAAGGTAGATAAAGAGACCATTAAAGGCTTGTCTTCCAACGGGATTAAATTGATCGCTCTAAGGTGTGCCGGCTTTAACAATGTAGATCTGGAATCTGCTAAAAAGCATAAGATCAAAGTGGTGAGGGTTCCTGCTTATTCTCCTGAAGCTGTTGCTGAGCACGCCATGGCTTTAATCTTAACCTTGAACCGCAAAACCCATAAGGCCTATAACCGGGTTAGAGAAGGGAATTTTTCTTTAAATAAACTCATAGGCTTCAACCTTTATAAAAAAACACTCGGAGTTATTGGAACGGGAAAAATTGGAGCCGCCTTTTGCAGAATCGGTATTGGTTTTGGTTGCAGGATCATCGCTTTTGATAAATTCCCTTCAGAAGATTTAAAAACTTCAGGAGTAGCATATAGATCCCAACAGGAAGTTTTGAAAGAGGCCGATATTTTATCGTTACACTGCCCGCTCACTCCAGATACAAAACATATAATTGACGCCAAAGCCTTGAACTGTATGAAAAATGGGGTCATGATCATCAATACCAGTAGAGGCGCTTTGATTAATACCGCGGATATCCTGAATGGATTGAAAGATGGTAAGGTTGGTTATTTAGGGATAGATGTTTATGAGCAGGAAGAAAACCTGTTTTATAAGGACCTTTCAGAAAGTATTATCCCCGATGATCTTATCCTGAGGCTTAATAGTTTTCCTAATGTACTCATCACCGCTCACCAGGCTTATTTTACCAAAGAAGCCATGACTGAAATTACCATGACCACTCTTAATAATATTAGAAGTTTTAAGCAAGGTGACCCACTGGAAAACGAAGTTTCCTAAATTTAATTTTGGCCTTTTATACTGAGTAAATTGTGCCTTTAAAGAGGTTTCTACTTAAACCTTTTATATAAGGATATACCACATCATTATGAAATGGGCATCGATTTTTTAATAGAAGCCCTTTAGAAGACATTATTTAATCTAGTCCCAGAATTAAAGATGGGCCAACCTCATGAATTGAAGCTGATAATGCCGGTAGATATGATTATGCAGTTTAGAAGCTACATTTATTCTGAATCGTTTCTCCCTTTCAAAGAAAAGGCTAAAACAGATTAGTCTTAAGCCTTTGAGATTGAAAGCTATGTTTTTATGATAGCCTGAGGATAATCGAGAATTCAAAAAATTGAGATAGTTAATTAAAGAAACGCTTAAAGTCTATTGTATAAGAATCTTAATCTGGTAAACCTTACAATCCTCCATATTGCAGCAGGTCTAAACTTTAAATATTTCAAGCAGTAGATACTTTCCTTAATTCCTGTT
>JBFIMP010000161.1:0-6421 GCA_041611635.1 Christiangramia sp. | reverse complement strand
TAAATTTTTTTATTAAAAATACTAATTATAAAAGTACGCAGGGAGATTTTTACAGGCAGGCATCCCATATTGGATCTGATGGGGGAGGAGCAATAATATGAATCAACTCTTTTTTAACAGGGTGGGTAAATTTTAATTCTCTTGAATGCAAATGAATACTTGCGTCTTTATTACTACGGTCAAAACCATATTTTAGATCGCCTTTTATAGGGCAGCCAATAGCAGATAACTGGCTTCTTATCTGGTGATGTCTACCAGTATGAAGATCTACTTCCAGCAAATAGTAGTTGTCCAGTTTTTTAAGTAACCGATAATCCAGGATCGCTTTTTTACTATCGGGAACTTCATTTTTGTGAGCATAAGATTTATTCTGTTTGGAATTTCTCTTCATATAATGAATCAGCTCACCGTCTTCGCTAGGAGGTGGATTCTTAACCACGGCCCAGTAAGTTTTTTTGGCTTTTTTATCCTGAAACAATTTATTGAGTCTGGGTAAGGCTTTGGAGGTTTTCGAAAAAACCACGATTCCACTGGTTGGTCTGTCCAATCTGTGAACTACACCCAGGTATACATTTCCAGGCTTATTGTATTTCTCTTTAAGAAAAGATTTTACCACCTCGCTCAAAGGTTTATCGCCGGTCTTATCGCCCTGTACAATATCTCCCGCACGCTTGTTCACAATAATAATATGATTATCCTCGTGGAGTACCATTAAATTATCCTTGTTTGAGAGTGTTTTTTCTGTCCCCAATTATGATAAGCTTTTAGAAACCTTTCTTCTGAAATTAAATTTTTTCAGCTTTCTAACTTAATATTGTTCGTCGTCTGATGGAAATGCCCTGCTCTTTACATCATCCCTATAATTCTGAAATGCTTTGGTCATTTCTCCATGTAGATCTGCATAGCGCCTTAAGAATCTTGGGTTGAACTCATGAGTCATTCCCAGCATATCATGAACAACCAGAACCTGTCCATCAACACCTTTTCCTGCACCTATTCCAATTACAGGAATGGTAAGACTTTCAGCAACCTCCTTAGCTAGTTTTGCCGGAACTTTTTCCAGCACCAATGCGAAACAGCCCATTTTTTCCAGCATTTTAGCGTCAGATTTCAATTTCTCAGCTTCCTGGTCTTCCTTGGCTCGTACCGTATAGGTTCCAAATTTATAGATAGATTGAGGAGTAAGTCCTAAATGGCCCATTACCGGGATACCAGCGTGAAGAATTCGCTTTATACTTTCCTTAACTTCCTTTCCACCTTCAAGTTTTACTGCATGCCCACCGCTCTCTTTCATGATCCTGATAGCAGATCTTAAAGCCTCCTTGGGATCACTTTGGTAGCTTCCGAAGGGTAGATCTACCACAACTAAAGCACGATTTATCGCTCTAACTACACTCGTGGCATGATAGATCATCTGGTCCAGGGTGATAGGCAGTGTAGTTTCATGTCCTGCCATCACATTACTGGCAGAGTCGCCAACCAGGATCACATCTATTCCTGCACCATCAACAATTTGAGCCATGGTAAAATCGTATGCGGTAAGCATACTGATTTTTTCTCCGTTAGATTTCATGTCTACAAGAGACTTTGTGGTGATACGTTTGTATTCCTTTTTGGCAACTGACATTGGGTTGATTTTAAATTTGAGTAAAAGTAGTAAATTCGTGAGCCACATTCAAAACTACTTTCAGCATGAAAAGAATTATTTTAGCCCTTATACTGCTTGGAAATATTAATGGTTTTGCCCAAACACATAATGCTGAGTTAACTCCTAAAGAAACGGTTCAGAAATTCTTTGAGGCGTTTCATGCCCAGGACACGGTAAAACTTAAAAAGTTTGCTGTTGAAGGGACTAAATTACAATCAGTTTCTAGGGATGCTGAAGGGAATACCAAACTTAATACAGATGATTATTCCATATTTATAAAAAGCATCGCTTCAATTCCTGCAGAAGCAACTTTTGAAGAAAAATTACATGAATTTAGGGTAGAAGAAAATGGCTTGCTGGTAACCGTTACCACGCCTTATTCATTTTATTATAATGGAAATTTGAGCCACTGCGGGGTGAATAGTTTTGCGTTGGTAAAATTCAATGGCGAGTGGAAGATCACTTATTTGATCGATACCAGGACCAGGGAAAACTGCAATTAGATATCCTTTACACATCTGAAACCGGTATGTTCAAGTCCGGTATCTGGGGCTGAACTCATCCTGGCGGCATTGCGGTAACCTGTACAATAAGTTTCACTGCAAAGAAATGATCCGCCGCGAATTACCTTTTGCTGCTCCATATTTACAAATTCTTTAAAATACCCATCGGTTCTTTTATCCAGCCTGGAATAAGCGTCGGGATAGTAGGTATCCAGGCACCATTCCCAAACGTTTCCAGAAGTCTCATATAATCCAAAGTTATTGGCGGGGTAAGTCATTACCGGAGCTTCCTTCTTGAATTGGTCTTCAACCGAATTCTTTCTGGGAAAATATCCCTGAAAGAAATTCGCAAACTCCGGAGCTTTTTCAAATTCATTACCCCAATGATAATTAAGGGTATCATTCCCTGCACGGTTAAAATATTCATATTCTGCTTCAGTAGGAAGTCTTTTTCCGGCCCACTTGGCATAAGCCATAGCATCATACCATGATACCTGAACCACCGGATAATTCTCTTTTCCTTTAATATCGCTATCTGGTCCGGTGGGATGCTGCCAGTTCGCCCCTTTTACGAATTTCCACCACCATTCGGGATTATGAGGATCGAAGACTAAAGCTCCTGGTTCATATTTTTTCCCTTTTATTTTGAAAGAACGTTCCGCCGTAGTAACATAACCAGTTTGGTCTACAAATTCCTGAAACTGGGCATTGGTCACTTCAGTCTTATCCACCCAGATAGCTTTAATACTTTCCTGGTGCCTGGGAAATTCATCCTGCCGTGCCTGATTGCTATTACCGCCCATTATATAGCTTCCCCCTGGAAGTTTAACCATATTTGATGTGGAAGAAGAGTCTGCCCGGGTTTCGATATAAGAGATCTCTCTTAAGTAATTCTTGTGGTAGTCACCAAAATCCTTATCTGGCACCTGTTCAACCACCTGGATAGGTTTAGATAATTTATCATCTACACAGGAGGTAAATATGATAATGCTAAGAAAAACTAGCGTGATGAGCTTAAGTTTCAATGCTTGTAATTTGAAAATTAAGTCTCAAATATAATGATAAAAAAACCGGAAAATCAATAGTCTTATTTTCCGGTTTAATAGGTCAGTATTCGAATTTTTATGGTTTTAGAACCACTCTGAATCTTGCATTATTATTCATCATCTTTTCGAAGGCTTCGTTTGCTTTATCGAGAGGAAACTCTTCTATCATTGGTTTAGTACCGGTCATGGCACTAAATTTAAGGGTGTCTTCTGAATCCATCGCGGTTCCGCTTGGCCAGCCGGCGGCAGATTTTCTACCCATTAACAGCTGCATTGGTGAAACCTCTATCGGTTCTCCAGTTGCGGCAACCATCAATAGCTTTCCGTCGATGCCTAATCCGTCTACAACCGCGGAAATTGCATCACTATGTGGGGCGGTAGCCAGGATCAATTTAGCACCTCCAAGTTTCTGTAGTTCTTCAGCGCCATCTTTTTCACCTGTATTAATGAAGTGATGGGCTCCAAGGTCTTCTGCAAGACCTTTTTTATCATTGCTATGAGAGATCGCAATAGTTCGCATTCCCATTTTGGAAGCATATTGTATGGCCAGGTGTCCTAATCCTCCAATTCCCTGAACGGCGACAACATCACCGGCTCTAATTCCAGAATTTCTAAGGGCGTTATAAACGGTAATACCGGCACACAATAATGGTGCGGCATCTGCAGATGATAATTCATCGGGAATGGCAGCGATTGCTTCTTTAGGAGCAGTCATATATTCAGCATAACCACCGTCATAAGATATGCCGCTTACTTTGGCATTCTCACAATTAATAAAATCTCCACGACGACAAGGTACACATTCAAAACAATGTCCTCCATGCCAGCCTACACCAACCCTCTGGCCTTTTTGCCAGCTGGAAACATTTTTACCTACTTCCTCCACGATACCTACAACCTCATGCCCCGGGATTCTTGGATATTCAAGTCCAGGAAATCCACCGGCTTTAACAAAGTTGTCACTATGGCAAATCCCACAAGCTTCAACTTTGATTAATACTTCGTCATCAGAAGGGCTTGGTTTGTCAACATCCTTAATGATGAAATCTCCTCCCGCTTTTTCAATTACTGCTGCTTTCATATGTTTTTAATATTTCATTTTTAAAGTCGTATGCAATTCGCCTAAAAGTTTCTGGATAGAAATGTATTAGCAAAAGGCTCATTTACATTTGATTTTTTGGAAGCAGAAGTTACAAAATGAAGACCGTAAAATACTTTAAGGCTTTGTTAATTAAGATAATGTAAAAGGGAGAAGGATAATTAGCACCATAGAATTATTCATGCTATGTAATAAAATGGGCCAGATCATAGATTTATTTTCCAGTTTGATCTTACCAAAAAAGAAACCGGCAATAATCCGTGGAAAGATCATCATGAGAAGAACCAGGTTTAGCTGAAAGCTGTCTACATAATTGTAAATATGTACAAAACCGAAAATAATGGAACCGGCGATCCAGATGGGGAGGTAATGTTTGTACAACCAAAAACAGGCGATTTGGTAATATTTTTTAGGGATAAGTTCTCCCAAAGCATAATAGCATAAAAATAAACTGCCGAATACCAATATGTACTTTAACGCCCAGTGCGCATCCTCAGGAATGAATAAAGTACCTATAATATAAAGAATGGCGCAGATGAAGAGTTTTAAGCTAGAGGGGGATGGCTTTAACACACTCCTGAAAATACTTTCTTCAAGAACAGGGGCGGCTATTGCAGCGAGAAAAATGAACTGAATGGGGTTTTCTTCAAGAATTTTAAGGATCTCGAATTGTTCATATTTTTGAAAATCAAGATCAAAAACCAGAACATCGAGCACCTGAACACCAATAAAAAAAAGGAAATAACAAAGAATCATTAAGGCGAAATTCCTGATAAGGTTCCTTACTTTCAATTCAAGATTATTCTGCCTTAATACATTCAAGATTATCTTTTGTTTTTAGCAGTCACTCAGGCTAACCTTTACCGCGAGTCCACCTTCTGAAGTTTCTTTATATTTCTTATTCATATCCTTGGCAGTTTCCCACATGGTTTCTATAACCTTGTCCAGCGGTACTTTCGCTCTGCTGGCATCACTTTCCATAGCGATCTCTGCGGCATTTATTGCCTTGATCGCACCCATGGCGTTTCTTTCTATACATGGTACCTGAACCAGGCCGCCAATGGGGTCACATGTAAGACCAAGATGATGTTCCATAGCAATCTCGCTGGCCATAAGGACCTGTTCCGGGGTTCCTCCCATAAGTTCAGTAAGTCCGCCTGCAGCCATTGCTGAAGATACACCGATCTCTGCCTGGCAACCGCCCATGGCTGCAGATATAGTAGCTCCTTTTTTGAAAAGACTACCAATTTCTCCTGCTACCAGCATGAATTTTTTGATGTCTTCGTAAGTCGCATCATGGTTTTCAATAACCATATAATACATTAATACAGCAGGAACAGTTCCTGCACTTCCATTGGTAGGGGCAGTAACCACACGTCCAAGGGAAGCATTTACTTCATTAACGCTTAAGGCGAAACAGCTAACCCATTTTAATATCTGACGGAATTTCACCTCGGTTTGTCTAATGGCAGGGATCCAGTTGTCTATGCTGCTATAATTAGTTTCGCCTATTAAACGCTGATGCATTTCAAAAGCTCTCCTTTTTACATTTAAACCTCCTGGTAACGTACCTTCAGTGTGGCAACCTATATACATAGATTCCAGCATTACCCTCCAGATTTCTTTGAATCCGGCGTCGATCTCTTCATCTGTTCTAAGAGAACGCTCATTTTCCAGAACGATCTCTGAAATTGGTTTGTTCTCGGCCTTACAGTATTGCAGAAGTTCTGTCGCTTTTTCAACCGGGAAAGGGAAGTCCTGAAAATTCTTCATTTTCTTGCTGGCATTCTTCCTTTCTTTTTTCACCACAAAGCCACCACCTATGGAATAAAAGGACGAAGATGTTTTCTTCCCGTTATAGAGACAAGCTCTAAAGGTCATTCCGTTAGGATGGAATTCCAAAAACTTTCGGTTGAATTTGATATTTTCAGCAATACTAAATTCAATATCTCTTTCACCATTAAGTAAAAGTTTACCCGTTTCCCTGATTCTTTCAATTTCAGATTCAAGAATGGAAATATCCATAGTTACAGGATCGTGTCCCAAAAGCCCTAAAAGCGTAGCAATATCTGTAGCATGCCCTTTACCAGTAAGGCTTAGCGATCCATAAAGATCTACATGTATT
>JBFIMP010000160.1:0-6422 GCA_041611635.1 Christiangramia sp. | reverse complement strand
CCTTAACCATTACGGTCATCTCTCCAACCTGAGTTTTGAACAACTCCCCTTCGATCCCGATAAAATCACCTATGTCAAGCAATTTTTTATAGACATCATTATATTTCGCCTTGTCTTCCCCAGTGCAGATCTCATCTCGGTTAAAATAAACCTGGATCCTGCCTTTAGAGTCCTGTAGTTCGGCAAAGGATGCCTTTCCCTGGATCCTTCTGGACATTAATCTTCCCGCGATCACTACTTTCTTTCCTTCTTCAAAATTCTGCTTGATCTCTGAAGTTAAATGATCTACCGGGTAAAGATCTGCTGGATATGGATTGATACCGGCTTTTCTTATGGCCGTTAATTTTTCTCTTCTAATCTGTTCCTGTTCTGATAACTGCTGCATATAATTTTTTTTATGCATTCAACAAAAAATGCGGATGCAAATATAGTGACTATCAGCCTGCCACACAATGCAATTAAAAGCCGAAATAATAATTCTATCTTTGCGTGAAAATTTGCTAAAATGAGTATCTGGCGAGTCATACTTTCGGTCTTGTTTCCCCCGCTGGCAGTTTACGATAAAGGCTGCGGATCTATTTTAATAGTTCTCATTCTAACCTTGCTAGGCTGGGTGCCCGGAGTGATCGCTGCTCTCATAATTTTAAATAATCCGAAGTCTTAAGGTATGAATAAGAAAGTTGAGGTACAGAATCTGGGAATTAAAGATTATAAGGATACCTGGGATTACCAGGAAAAACTTTTCAAGAATACGCTGGACCTTAAGATAAGGAATCGTCGCGAGGAGCTCGATCTACCTACAAAGAACTACCTGCTTTTTGTAGAACATCCTCACGTTTATACCTTAGGTAAAAGCGGGGATATTGGAAACCTGTTGATCTCGGAGGCTGAACTGAAAGCTAAGAAGGCAACCTACTATAAAATTAACAGGGGAGGGGATATTACTTATCATGGCCCTGGACAGATCGTTGGCTATCCAATTCTTGATCTTGATAACTTTTTTACAGACATACATAAATATTTACGTCTGCTGGAAGAAATGGTGATTCTCACCTTGGCTGAATACGGACTGAAGTCTGAAAGAAGCCCCGGAGAGACAGGTGTATGGCTTGATGTGGGTACCCCGTTCGCCCGAAAGATATGTGCAATGGGTGTAAGGGCGAGTCGCTGGGTGACTATGCATGGTTTTGCTTTGAATGTGAATGCAGATCTTGGTTATTTCGACAATATTATTCCCTGCGGTATAAAAGGTAAGGCCGTAACTTCTCTGAATGTCGAATTGGGAAAGCAGGAAATGGATTTGGATGAAGTGCAGCAGAAACTAATGCGGCATTTCGCAGATCTTTTTGAGGCAGAATTGCTTCCTTCTGAATAAGCGTATCTAATTTTTCTTTTTTGAGGTATGAGCCAGGAGCAAATCTTCGCCGGTATCCCGGCAATAATAAATGGCTCTTTTTGCCCTTTGAAGCTGAATAGTAGCCTTCGTCCTGGTGAATAACTTTTCTTTTTTCAGAATTGCTTTCGCGAATTGAGCATCCTTGATGATCTTATCTGATTCCTTTAATATGTATTGCACCTGGAACAGATCCTCTTCACCCAGGATCTTACCATCATTAAAACACAGATGATAATCAAAGAGCTGTTCATAGATATTGAAGGACCGTTCTACAATCGAATCGATAATGTTTATCCCGACCGCTTTAGACGGTCTCTTCAACTCTATTTGAGAAATTAACTCGGCCGAGAGGCTAAGGCTAACTAAAAGGAGTAGAAATCTTAAACTCATACATTACAGGCTAATAATTGCTAACCTGTAAAATTATTTTGTTCACCATTAAATTCCGATAAGGGAGACCCTGTAAAAGTGAATATTAGAATTTGTACATAAGTATTTCATTCTCCTCTCCCCTTACAATAAGTTCCAGTTTAGAATCTAGATCTGCGTTGGCAATATCGACCTGGGAAGTACCATAAACCGGAAAACCTTCCAGTAACTCTGCTTTATTATTAAAGACATATACCTTTTGCGTTTGAGTATCTGTTATGGCAATAAGTCTGCGGTTCCTGAAAGTGAAAAGTTGAGGATCTGTGTAAAGACCAAAATCGAGAGTCACGATTTTAGAATTTATAGAAAGTTCATTTTCATTTAGGTATACCAGATCATTTTTATATGCGACGATCCTGTTGTTTTCTGCCAGTCCCAGATTAGTGGTAGAAACATTTCCATTCTGGGAGATCTTAATTAGATCTTTTTGAGGAGTGGTAGAAACAAAACTATTCTGGTATCCGTACCATTCGTTTTCAGAAAAATCAAGTTTCTCTTTAACAGGAACCCTGATTTTTCCCTGTCTGCTAAGAATGTTCAGTTTTCCAGATTCTTCTGCGATAAGGATATAATCTTTATTACCAAGTCTTATATGTTTAGGAGGTTTTATAACATCGCTACCGGCCTGTTCAAAATTAAAGCCTTTGATAGCTTTTCCTTTTGGACCAACCATATAGACTTTTTTGTTTTGCGTCAATACAAACCTGTAATTCCTGTTATTGTCATAATCAAATACTGCCAGCGGCTGGGTAAGCGGCTGATTGAAACGGATGGGGTAGCCTTCAACTTTATTCCCATTTCTGTCTAATACCTCCATATTATAACCGGTGGAAAAAGCAAGCTGTAAATTCCCATTCTTAAAAAGATCTACCTGGTAGATAGGGCTGGTAATCTGGCTATCCATGTTTTTCTTCCAGAAGACATTTCCCTTATTGGAAATAAGATACAGATGATTGTTTTGATCCTGGACCACAACATCTAATTGATCTGTTGTGTGATTTCTGAAAAAGTATGGGTTTGAAGAAACTGGAGCCTCGACCTTAAAGGAAGAAATCTGCTCGGCACCATTGCTGGCTGCTGCTTTTTCTGAATTAGAAATAATCCCGTGGAGATGTGCAAAATTTTTCTCGTAGATCACCTGGAATGCAGCCAGGTTATTTTTATTGAACTTTAGATCTTCTGAATTTTCACCTTTGGCCCTGGCAAATTCCCTGGCATTAATAACAAATAGCATTGAAGATTCAGAAGAAAGAGAAGACAAGAGATCTGTAAAATACTGTTTATTAGCCAGCGTATCTGAATTCTGAAAAGAAGTAACGAATTTTTTAAGGGTCTCTGCAGAAGAGGAAAAGATTACAAAATTATCCTGAATGGTGTAATACTGCGCATTCTCGATCGCCATGATGTGTCTAAACATATTAGAAAATCCAATTTCTTCGTTCACTTCAATAATAGATGTACCTCTGAAAGATTCAATTTCCTCACCAAGACCAGCCAGGGCTTCTTTAGCTGCTTCAATTTCATGAACATTGATCACTACAGCACGGCCATCCTTCAGGTTTACCGACGCAATTTCCCTGGCATGGTTCAATACTTCCGGGTAATCCCTTCTTAAACTGTCTTTTCTAGTTTTGTTGAAATTCTTATAAATGTTTTCAAATGATGAAAATCCAAGTGAGTAGAAACTTAAGAAGTCATCTGGACATACCTTCCCAACTTCAGACTGCCGGGGGTCGCTTTTTGAAAATATGCCTAGAAAATTTCCGCCTGTATTTCCAAGGCTAATGCCGTTGATTTTAATTTGTGATTTTGCGATGTCCAGGTCAAAAGAACTCCAATTTGCTAGTTCTTTAAGGCTCGGGAAATTTAGATCATTAAAAAAAGAAGTAAGATCATCAGGTAATTTTGAAT
This sequence comes from Christiangramia sp., assembly GCA_041611635.1. Lineage (GTDB taxonomy): Bacteria > Bacteroidota > Bacteroidia > Flavobacteriales > Flavobacteriaceae > Christiangramia. The sequence goes on along the minus strand of JBFIMP010000160.1, from coordinate 2,686 downwards.
GTTGCAGAAAAACGGAAGTTTTATTCCCATCGGCAGCTTCAAAGGCTTTTTTAAAATCAGGAGATTTTAATAGTTTTTCTCCGGCATCATAGTCAAATATTCTTTGTTTTGAATTTGTAATAAATACTGTGCTTCCTGTCTCATAAAGATAGAATTTAGAATCTTCAATGTTAATATATTTGAATTCAACATCTCCTTCCTTAAGTGTTTCTACCTTTTTGTTCTGTATAGAGTCGAAGGGGATAAGACTTGAATCCCTTTGGGTGATAAGAGTGTATTTTACATCTTGAGAAGAAAGATTGGAAAAAGCCAGGCCAGTTTCGTTTTTGAGATTCAAAAGCCCAAGAAAACCAAGTTCATTGGTCAATCGGCTCTTGAGGGGGAACTTACTTTTGCTTAAAAGATCATTGGATCGAAGATCTTCCATGAAGGCCTTGATATCTGGACTTACAAGAATTAATTCAGAATCTTCAGGAATAAGATTTTGAATATAGAAATCTTCTTGCCTGTCTTTAGTACAGGAGATCAAAGAAATGATTAGAATAACTAATACGTACCTTTTCATGGTGTGAGGTTGGATTTGAGCAAAAATAGAAACTTAGAAATCAATCTTCAATTGATCTGGAAGTAGTTTAAAGCTTTTCCGGTGATATTCTGTGATTCCATGTTTCTCAATGGCGGCACGATGTTCCTTTGTAGGGTAACCTTTATTTTTTTTCCAGTTATAAACCGGGTATTCCTCGTGTATTTTCTCCATGAATTCATCTCTTGAAGTTTTTGCAAGAATTGAAGCTGCGGCAATACTCATAAATTTTCCATCACCTTTCACTATACATTCAAATGGAATATTTTTGAACGGTTTAAAGCGGTTTCCATCCACGATTATATGATCAAATTCAAATTTTAACGATTGTAGAGCCTTGTGCATAGCCAAAATCGAAGCATTAAGAATATTAATTTCATCTATTTTTTGCATAAAAATATGCTCTACGGCATAAGAGATAGCATGAGCTTCAATTTTGGATTTTAATAATCTTCTATTTTTTAAACTTAATATTTTAGAGTCATTTAAGATCTCATTTTTAAAGTCGCTAGGTAAGATCACAGCAGCAGCAGTAACCGGTCCGGCCAAACAACCCCTTCCGGCCTCATCTGTGCCCGCAACCGTTATTTCAATATTGTAAAAATTAAGCATTCGTAATTTTGATGTTGGTTTATTAGGAAATTATTAAAAGCCGCATCTGCACACGGCTGAAAGATATCTTGAAGTGTTAAAGTATTAGCAAGTTAAATGATAAAAATTTTGGTTTATTAGGAAATTATTATGATTTTTGGCGCTGGCTAATTCAAATTTAACAAATAATGAAAAAAAGATTACAAGGATTGCTAACACTTTTACTGGTGTTAGTTGTGCAAATTTCCTTTGCACAGGAAAAAACCGTTACAGGTACGGTTGTCGATGAGGACGGTTTGCCTCTTCCTGGGGTAAACGTCATTGAAAAAGGTACGAGCAATGGAGTTCAGACTGATTTTGATGGTAACTATAATATAACTGTGGATCAGGGCGATGTGTTGGTCTATAGTTACCTAGGATTCGCAACTCAGGAATTGACAGTTGGTTCATCTGATGTATTAAATGTTACTATGGCAGTAGATGCAGCTGCACTGGACGAGGTTGTGGTTGTTGGTTTTGGTGAGCAAACCAGAAAATCATTGACGTCTGCTGTTGCTAAGGTAGATGCTGAGCAAATTCAGAGTATTGCAACTCCTACCATCTCTGGAGCTTTGCAGGGAGCTGCTAACGGATTACAAGTGACTCAAAACTCAGGTGTACCTGGAGGAGCTTTTTCTGTAAGAGTGCGTGGTGCAAGTTCTATTAATGGATCAAATGAGCCGTTATACGTAGTAGATGGTGTGCCGATTTTATCAGGTTCAGTTGGATCCAACTCCGTGGGAGGTCAGTCTAACGATGTGATTGCAAACCTGAATTTCGCAGATGTTGAATCTATTCAGGTATTAAAGGATGCTTCTTCGGCAGCTATTTATGGTGCCAGAGGTGCTAATGGTGTAGTTTTGATTACTACTAAAAAAGGTAAGGCTGGATCCTTGAAAACCGAAGTTAATTCTTATGTTGGGTTCCAGGAGGAAATAAAAAGATACGAGGTATTTACTGCGGGACAATTCTATCAGTTTGGGGATATTGCATTTGAAGATGCATTTGGAGCTCCTGGACTATTATCTACTGGTGCTATTTTGGGAACTAATATTCTTGATCAGCAAGGTTTTGATTCATTGGAAGAATTATATGCTTCAGACTTTGGAGATAATTATGTAGATGCTATTTATAAGGATGGAACTGCAATTGTTCGTCAAACCGATGCAACTATAAGCGGTGGATCTGAAAGAGCTAGATTTTATGCCAACTTTTCAGATTTTAACCAGGAAGGTGTGATCATTGGTCAGGGTTTCAAAAGAAGGTCTTTGAGTTTTAATGCTAATTTCCAGGCAAGTGAAAAACTTAGTGTAGAGGCTTCAACTTCCATTACCGAGTCCGAAAATAGTAGGGTTAACGGAGATAATAATATTTACGGAGCTCTTACTACAGCAGTACTTGAAGTTCCAGGGAATGATTTATTTAATGAGGATGGAACTTACAATATTAGCCCATTTACATTTTCAAACCCTT
>JBFIMP010000159.1:0-6444 GCA_041611635.1 Christiangramia sp. | reverse complement strand
AATTTCATAAACTCCAGGCGCGTATGTATGCTGAACGCTTTCTCCAGGCATCAATTGTGTAGGCTCTTCATCATCTACATCTCCAAAATACACATCGAATACTGTAGCATTATCTGCAGTGGCAGAAACGGTAATCAATTTTGGATTTGAAGCAGGCTGATCTATAATAATTTCAAGATTTTCTGGAGCCTTGAAAGAGATATTCAGCATTTGATTGTATTCACTAGTAAGACCCGTAGATCCTACCGCTACGATTTTAACCATGTATTCTCCCTCTGCATATGCAGTAGTAACAGACTCGCCTGCAGCAATTTCAGCTGTTTCACCGTTTCCAAGATCGATCTGAAAAACCTGGGCACCTTCACCGCTAGGTGTGATAGTTACAGTTCCCGTATCGTCCTGCGAAACATCAAAAATAGCAGAAACGTTTGTGGGAGCAGAGATCTCCTGAAAGGCGTAATTGGTAATTTCTTCATCTTCGCATCCTGTAAAGAACAGCACCGAGATGGTAAGCATTGCTAAGAATTTGAATATTTTCATCTTTATTCGTTTTAATTATTTTTTTTAGTAACCTGGGTTTTGCTGCCAGTTATTGCCGGCAAGTTCAATTTCAATCGCCGGGATAGGGAATAATTCATGCTTTCCTGTTTGGAAACCATCAATCGCCTCCGCAGCTCTTCCTGTTCTAACCAGGTCAAAGAACCTGTGTCCTTCTCCAACCAGTTCCAGGCGACGATCTTCGTAAATCTGCTCTAAAAGTGCATTTACAGATAAAGTTACCGGATCAAGTTCTGCACGTTCTCTAACAAGATTCAAATAAGTTCTTGCCTTGTCTTCATCTGCAGCAGACTTCTTAAAATTCGCTTCTGCAGCCATCAATAGAACATCAGCTAAACGAATAGCTCTGTAATTATTAGGGTTGGTAAGATTGGCATCTCCCGTATTCAGGTCTCCTCTTCTGGCAATATATTTCCTGTTGAAATATCCAGTGTGCTCGAAACCTGTCGCATAGGTAGCTCCGGTTTCTGCAGCATGCGCTTCGATATCAAGTATGGCTACATCCTTTCTAATATCGTCATTTGAGAATAAATCTACAACTTCCTGTACTGGAACGTTGAAACTAAATCCAGAATCAAACCCTCCTTCAAAGTTTGGAGGATAAGAGATATTTCTAACTCCATTAAATCCTACAGCTACATTTCCTTCACTACACTGCAGACATCCAAAACCGGCTCCTTCCTTATCTGTATACTGAACCTCGAATATAGATTCGGCATTATTCTCACCTTCTGGCTCGAATATGAATTGGTAATCTGCCACCAGACTATAAGGCCCGTTGATCACCGGTTCGAAAGCTGAAGCAGCTTCACCAAATTTATTCTGATATAAATAAGCTTTCCCAAGTAATGCCTGTGCAGCCCCAGAGGTAATTCTTCCTTCTTGAGCCTGCGTTGCAGGTAAATTTGCAGCAGCGAACATTAGGTCCTGCTCAATTAAAGCATACACCTCAGATTTTGGTGCTCTTGGAATATCGAATTGATCACCAAACTGGATTCTACTGTCTACTGCTAATGGAACATCTCCGAACCATTTTACAAGTTCAAAATAATAATATGCTCTTAAAAATCTTGCCTGGGCAATGATCTCGTTCTTTCCGTTAAAATCTATTTTATCCTGAAATTCCAGCACATAATTTGCGCGATTAACACCTGCAAACATCCAACTCCAGATATCACGAAGTTGTTGGTTCACCGGGGTATGTACCATATCATCTATTTCCTGAATCCCGGGAACATCTGTAGCACTCTCTCCACCGGCAAGGGTGTTATCTGAGGCAATTTCGCCCAGCATTACATTTAAATAGGTGGCTTGTAACAAGTCATATGCTCCTACAAGAGCAAGATCGTACTCTTCTGGTGTGTTAAAATAGTCTTCAGAGTTTTCATCCTCACTAGGCACATCCACGAAGTCATCACTACATCCGGCCAGTGCCAGAAAGGCAAAAGCAAGGATCCAATTGATTGTATATAATTTCGTTTTCATTTATTAAAATTTCAAATTAATTCCTAACATATAAACTCTAGGTACAGGGTAAAATCCCTGATCTATACCACCTCCAATAGGAGCTCCGGTTGAAGCTGAAGGATCATAACCGGTATATTCTGTAAGTGTAAAGGCATTATTTACAGAAGCATATATTCTGAATTTCGTTAATCCCGTTGCAGCGATCATATCTGAATCCAGGTTATATCCTACTTGTACATTTTGCAGTCTCAAATATGAACCGTCTTCAACATAAAAATCTGAAAACAGGTTATTGGAATTAGCTCCTATAGTTACCCTTGGGAAACTATCTGTACTTCCCGGTCCTGTCCATCTGCCTAAATAAGAATTAGTCCTGTTTGTATTTAACTGATTACGCTCATAATTTCTTACTATCTCATTACCCAGAGAAGCAAAAGCATAGGCATTAAAATCAAAATTCTTATACGTAAAACCAAAATTCATACCCATGGTAAAATCTGGAATAGGATCTCCAATATTTACCCTGTCGTCTGTATCTATCTTACCATCCCCATTTTGATCTACGTAACGAAGATCTCCAGGAGCTGCATTTGGTTGTACTGCGGCATTATTTACTTCTTCCTGAGTCTGGAAAATACCATTGGTTTCTAGACCATAGAAATAACCAAGTGGCTGTCCCGCTTCCATTCTTGAAGGCGGTTCCAGACCAATACCGAAAGAACCTCCGGTTAAAAAGCCATTTTCACTATCTACAAACAAAACCTCATTTCTAAGTGCTGTGAAGTTGTAATTTATATTGAATTTGAAATTATCATTTACTACCTGGTTATAACCAATAGCAAATTCAAAACCTTCATTCTCTACAATTCCTCCATTTACTACCGGCGGTGCTGCTCCAGGAGCCCCAATTCCCAAGATTCCTGAAACCTGAGAAACCACTAAAAGATCCTCTGTTCTTTTCTTAAAATAGTCCATGGTTATGTCTACCCTGGAATCAAAGAATCTAGCATCAAGCCCGATATCTAGAGTTTTTTGTTTTTCCCATTTGATCTCGGGATTGCCTAACGCACCACTGGCTTTACCGAATACCAATTCATTATCAAAAACATAAGTACCTTCACCATTTAGCAGAGAAACAAATCTAAAAGCAGGGATTCTATCGTTCCCAATGATACCATAACTACCACGTAGTTTTAAAAAATTAAGGAAATCACTGTCTTTAAGAAAATTCTCATCAGAGATTACCCAACCTACAGAAGCAGACGGGAACCAACCAAATTTGTTTTCAGGTCCGAAGGCAGTAGAGCCATCACGTCTTATCAAACCAGAGAATAAGTACTTCCCGCGGTAATCATACTGCAATCTACTGAAGTAGGATAATAATCTCGAGTCAAAAGTATTCCCTCCATTACGGTAGTTATCCTGAACCTCTGCCGCATTAGCGATACTCGCCGCAGAGTATTCATTTGTTGGCAATTCAAACCCGGTAAAAGAAGAAAGATCTCCGGTAGTCTTAAAAACAGACATACCTAAAAGATACTTAATATTATGATCGCCAAAGCTGTCATCATAAGTTAAATAGTTATCCCAGGTATAATCTCGATATATATCAAAATTTTCGGTAACACTATTCCTGTCTACGTTAAAGACTTTTCCAGACCCATAGAAAACTTCTGGAGAGAAAAATCTACCGTCTACCTCAGAATAGTTAAACTGGAATTGTGTTTTCGCAGAAAGCTTATCCCACAAAGTGTATTCTAATCCACCAACACCACTTATTTTGTTGATCTCGGTATCATTATAAGTATTCTCTATTTGAGCAAGTGGATTAATTACCTCATTCCCCAATCCTTCAGCTAAAGTAAAATCACCGTTCTCATCAAAAATAGGAAGGGTAGGATTCATGTTCACCGCGTTGAAAAGAACAGAACCTAAAGCATTCTCTGCTAAGGTTTTTCTATTGGTATTGGTGTAGATCCCTGAAACATTTAATTTAAGGTTATCCAAAATTTCAAGATTATAGTTAAGTCTTGTAGTTAATCTGTTATAATTAGATTTACTCAATCCCACTATACCATCCTGGTTAAAATAGGAGGCTCCTACAGAATAAGTCGATTTTTCTGTTCCACCAGAGACATTAAGGTTCATGTCTGATATTGGTGCTGTGGAAAAAACCTCATCTTGATAATTTACACCACGACCTATTTCTCTAAAATTAGGAAAGGGAGGATTTTCACCACCAGCGGCATAGGCTTCATTTATAATAGCGGCGTACTCTACCGAGTTAAGAACTGGTAATTTTCTGGTGGTTTCCTGTATACCTGTATAAGCATCAAAATCCACTTTTAGTTCTGTATTGAATTTCCCAGATTTTGTAGTGATAAGAATTACCCCGTTGGCAGCACGCACTCCATATATACCAGCAGTAGCATCTTTCAACACGTTAATGCTCTCTATATCATTTGGATTAATTACACTAAGATCTTCAATAACGTTACCATCTACAAGAATAAGTGGTCTATTGTCACCATTGGTGCTAATCCCCCTGATATTAATTGTAGATGCACTACCTGGTGATCCTGATGCTGATGTAATATTTACACCAGGTACCGTTCCCTGAAGTGCCTGTTCCACCCTAACCGGGTTAAGATCCTCGATTGTTTGAGATCCTACCACGCTCACGGCACCAGTAATCTCCTTTTTTGTTTGAGTACCATAACCTATTACCAGGACCTCATCCAGGGCTTCAGAATCGGTTTGCAATACTACATTAATGGTTCGTTGATCGTTAATAGTGATTTCCTGGGCTACGAAACCAACATAACTAAATTGAAGCACATCTCCGGGGGAGACATTTTCTATGGCATAGTTTCCATCAAAATCTGTGGTAGTTCCACGAGATTCTCCTTTAACTATTACATTAACTCCCAATAAAGGCATGTTGTTTTCATCAGACACTAATCCGCTAACCGAAAACGATTGCGCATAAGCCCCAAAAAACCCGCTTAGAAATACAATCAAAAGACAGGTAAATTTCCTCATGTGATTATTTATTAAAATTGATACGTCAATATATTAACACCAATTTAAGAAGTGAGGATAACCACCTTTACAAAAAATCTACAAATGAGAATTATTCATTTTCAACAGCCCAATTTTAAGCATTTCACAATACCATTAGGGCTTTATAGCGATATCCTAAAGCGAAAACGTTTTCATTGAATATCAGAATAATAAGGGCATGTAGAGGTAATGTAGAGTTTATTTATGCGAATGTAAAGTTTACAGATCCAGAATATACTCGGTAAGATTGGTCTCACGGTCCAAATCCATCTTTTTACGCAAACGATATCGCTTTATTTCGACACTTTTTACAGAGATATTTAGCAGTGGTGCGATCTCCTTAGAGGAAAGATTGAGCCTCAAATAAGCGCAAAGCTTTAGATCGTTGGAGGTAAGTTCAGGATGTACAGCTTTTATCTTTTTGAAAAAGTCCTTATCTGCATTACTAAATGCTTTTTTGAAGAATTTCCAATTGTCCTCTTCATTGATATCTTTATCTATAGTATTTATAACTGACTTTACTTTTGAAGAACCTTCGGATTTCTTTAGTTCATCTTTGATACTGGTAAGGAATTCGTTCTTTTTAATGAGGCTCATGGTAGAGACGGCCAGCTCCCTGTTTTTATTCGCCATGTCCTGCTCCAGTTTTTCGTTTCGCAATCTTATGATTTCCTGCTCTGCCTCAAGATTTCGCATCTTTAATGCTCTTTCATTTTCAGCCAGGTTTTTCCTGTGATGTCTTTTATTCAGTAAATGCATAAAATATAAGATCAGCAAAAAGGCGATAAAATATCCTATGATAGCCGGAATACTCAAATAATACGGTCGCTGAATATTAAATTCATAACTAAGCTTATCTGTTACAGAATCTCCAACACGCGCTTTTACTTCAAAAATATAGTTCCCAAAATCAAGGTTTTTAAAATTAACGTCGGGACTGCTGCTCCATGAACTCCAGTTTGGACTCAAGCCCAGAAGACGATAACTATACTCAGCTTTCAGGTATTTATCATGCACCGGGGCACTGAAGTAAAACGAGATATTATTCCTATCAAATTCAAATTCACCTTTTTCCTTCAGGGAAATACTAGCAGCCGGAGAGTCAAGAGCACTAACCTCTATTTTATTCAGGTTAATGGAAGTTTCTGAACCGATTTTTTCAGGATCGTTAAATTTCAAATATCCATTAGCGATTCCTAACAAATATTCCTCGTTGCCTAAATGCGAAATATTCTCATAACCAACAGCAATATTCCTGAAATCCTGATCTATGAATATGAATTCCAGAGAATAGTCTTTGATAAGGATAGAGTTCTGGATAGAAAAGATTCCTTCGTTCGCAAAACCCCAGAGCTT
>JBFIMP010000158.1:0-6448 GCA_041611635.1 Christiangramia sp. | reverse complement strand
TTAATATCTGTTTTTCACACTTATATTTTGAAGTTAAACCTTAAGTCGATTTTTTTTGTTCTTAACCTGATGGTTTTCTCGGGCGATGGCATTCGTTGTCAGAATATGAAAGATTACCAGATCGAAACCGTGGCTTTTTATAACGTAGAGAACCTTTTTGATACAGTAGACGACACTTTGACCTTTGATGATGATAGGACAGCTTTAGGTAAAGATCGCTGGACAGAGGAGCGTTATAAAAGAAAAATAGAAAATATTGCCAGAGTGCTCTCTGAGATAGGAAAAGATGAAGCCGGTAATTCTCCGTTAATCATTGGATTATGTGAGATCGAGAACAGGCTAGTACTCGAAGATCTGATCTCTCATGAATACCTGGCAAAAAAGAATTACGGAATCATTCATTTTGACTCTCCAGATGAACGAGGTATTGATGTGGCCTTGCTTTATCGAAAAACTGGATTCATACTTTTAAACGCACAACCGAGAAAACTAATGATTTACGATGCAGATAAGCGTGATTACACCCGGGATCAATTGGTGGTTAGCGGATTATTGCATGGTGAAGAAGTACATTTTATAGTTAATCACTGGCCTTCCCGGTCTGGAGGAGAAGCCAAAAGCAGTTATAAACGCGAGAAAGCTGCGATGCTCAATAAAAAGATCATAGACTCCCTGTACAGGCAGGATCCAAACGCAAGGATCATAGGAATGGGGGATTTTAACGATGATCCGACTAATAAAAGCTTTAAAAAGTTCTTACAAACCAAAGCGCAAATTTCAGAATTGAAGGAAAGAGAACTCTATAATCCTATGGAAATAATGCATAAAAATGGAAAAGGCACCCTGGCCTACCGAGATTCCTGGAATTTATTTGATCAATTCTATCTTTCCCAAAGCCTGGTATCCAGAAATTTTACAGGATTTCAGTTGTATAAGGCAGCAATATTTAATCCTCCTTACGTGATCACCCAAAGCGGGCAATACAAGGGCTATCCATTTAGAACTTACGGTAGCTCGGGTTACGAACCAGGTTATAGCGATCACTTTCCAGTGTATCTGTTTCTGATTAGAGAAGTTAAAAAAGAGCAATAAAAAAAGCCTCCGTGAGACCGGAGGCTTTTCAGTATTCAGATTATCACATTTCGACTGCGCTCAATGTGACCGTTTCTAATATCAAATATCATCTAGAACCAGGCGGCCCACGGAATTCTTGAAAGCATCGCTATTAAAGCAAAGCCATAAAATATAGCCAGCATCTTGAATTTAGGCCTGGAGGTTAATTTCTTTTTGTGTTTGGAATATCCAATGGTGATCAGGGCAATCGCGATGATCATGATTAGCGGGTGCTCTACGTTGTAAAGTCTTAATACAGAATCTTTCATGACTCCACCCATTCCTACTTCTGCCCACATCCTAAAATACGGGGTTGTAAAGTAAAGAACGATCCCTATAAGCAACTGTATATGCGAAACAATAAGCGTAAACAGGGCCAGCCTGAAATTGGTCGCTGAATATTCCTTATTGGTGGCGAAGCCAATTATCGCATTAAAACTGGCTATCAATAACATGAACAGCACCAGATATGCCCAATATGAGTGAATGAATTGAACTGTTTCGTACATAAAATAAATTTTGTTTAAATATAAAAGAATTCCATAAAAAACGCCCCGAATAATCGAGGCGTTTAAAATTATCTATTTAATATCTTCTTAGAAGTTAAAAGAAACACTAGCATTCCAGGTTCTACCCCATCCGAAGAATACGTTATTTCTAACGTTTATTCCATCATAAGTAACATCATCTGGACCAGCTAACCTATTTGTATTAGACTCAGAAATGTAAATATTGTCTGTTACGTTGTTCACATTTACTCTAAGATTTAATCTGTTTGCACCTAAGTCAAAACCATAAGAAGCTCCAAGATCTAATAGTCCGAAAGAAGGAAGTTCGAATACTTGAAAATCTGGCTCATTCAATGCATCTGTAGCATCGAAATCTGCATACAGATTATCTGCATATCTATAAGTTGCATCAACGCTCAAATTATCAATAATTTGGTAGTCTAAACCTGCACTTGCGGTCAATTGTGCAGCATTCCCAACTTTTACACCGTCCAGGCTAAGAACTGCATCTGGCACCCCAGCGATTGGATCTTGGTTTTCATCCAGGTAAGAAGCAACAACATCATCCTTATATTCCCAGTTACCAACAGAAAGCATACCGTTCCATTTCAATTTGTTTCCAATTCTACCATAGAAGTCGAATTCAAATCCTGAGTGTACCTGAGTAACTCCAAGAAGGTTAGCAGTACCTCTAATTTCCTGAGGAGTATCTCTGTTAAAAGTAGCATTGTCAGATTCAAATCTATCTGCCCAAGAAGTTCTGTATAGGTTCACATTAGCATTGAAATACTGAGAACGGAAACCATATCCTAATTCTAGACCAAACACCTTCTCGTTGGTAAGGTTTGGATTCAAATTATTTCCGAAATTAATATACACAGCATCAAATAATGGTTGTTTTGAATAATATCCAATATTACCAAATACATTGTGCTTCTCATCAATATTAAAGTTCATACCCCCTTTAATATTTCCACCCAAGATATTCTCGTAATCTGTTTTTTGTGCAGGAGTCACTCCGAAAAGTTCTTCACGTGCAAAACCTTGATTAGATAAGGAACCTTGTACAAAAGCTGAAATTTGTTCTCCGGCGTATTCCAATTGACCAAATACTCCAGCCCATCTTACGTAACCTATATTGTAGTAATCTATCTTTTCTTCGTCATCAATACTTTTGAAAACATTTAAAGTATTACCAATAGTAGGCGCATATGTTTCGTTTAAGAATCTTGTAGGATTATTTCTGTCATCTGTAGCAAGATAAGTATCTGCTCCCATAAGGTCTACCAATCTACGGTAGTGGTATCCTTTATAAGATCTTAAATCTGCTCCTAAATCTAATGTGATTTTATCAGTTAGTTCAGTTTCGAAGTTTGTAATTAATCCGAACCAGTTATGAGAGTTTACAGAAGAACGCTGAGAAATACCGTTTTCGGCACTACGATCACCGTTACCTTGATTTACAAACTGTCCCTGGAAAGGTCCTTCCCCAGAAAAAGATTCTCTTTGGGTAGGCTGACCTTCTCTTGTTGCGAAAGAAGGAACTGACTGACCAGAGTTCCATGCAAAGATATCGTCAATAGGCAATAGACCATCTTCAGTTAATGGCAAAGCAAATGACTGATTTCCATTGATTCTACCTATAGATCCAATTGAACCTCCTCGTCCGTAAGAAGCGTAGGCAGTAGTAGATAATTTTGAAAGACTGTTAATATCCCATTCCCAGCTAAGAGAAGCTACAGGCTTGTGGTAAAAGTTTCCAGAGAAAGTGAACTCTTCTCCATTTCTGTATCCAAAGTCTGGATTGTATTTTTCGTTTGGCTCACCGTCTTTACCATATTTAAGGTAACTTGATAGTGGAGTAAAGAAACTTCTTTGATTATGCTGCTGAGGAGCTCCCGTTAGCATAAAATTAAATTCGTGATCTTCATTCGCCTGGTAACCAACTCCAATAAAGTAGTTATATCCTTCAAATTCGGTTCCGTTTACGTAACCGTCTCCAGAAGTTCTGCTCAATAAGAAAGATCCAGACCATCCATTGTCATTAAGACCTGTATTGTAAGAGGCTACTGTTTTCAGGTAACTATCGTTACCAACACTAGCTTTAACAAACCCACCTTCAGACATTTGTGCTGAACGGGTTACTACGTTAATAGTACCTCCAACAGAAGATACAGCAAGTTTAGAAGAACCTAAACCTCTTTGAACCTGAACGGCTGAAGCTACGTCGCTAAGACCAGCCCAGTTACTCCAGTATACCTGCCCGTTTTCCATATCGTTTACAGGAATACCGTTAATCATAACCGCAGAGTTCTGAGTATCGAAACCACGAATAGTAATTCGAGAATCTCCAAATCCCCCCCCTTGCTTGGTCGCATAGATAGAAGGAGTAGTATTAAGAATTTCTGGGAATTCCTGGTTACCTAGTTTCTCCTGAATCTCTGTAGAACGAATAGTAGATACAGCTACCGGTGTCTGGCGATCCTTTGCAAGATCTACAACTCCAGTAATTACAACTTCAGCCAAAGCGTTAGCATCTGCACTTAAAACGATTTGACCTAAGTCTTGGGTTTGACCGTTAGAAACATTAAACTTTACAGTTTTAGTTTCGTAACCAACAAAGCTGATTCTTAGGCTACCTTTGGCGTCTTCCACATCAAGGCTAAAATTCCCGTCAAAATCGGTCATAGCTCCTTGTTGTGTTCCAACTACCATTACGTTTGCACCCGGTAATGGGCCATCCATTTCAGAATCCATTACCGTACCTGTAATAGTTCCTTGAGCAAAAATTGTAGCAGATGTGAAGAACATCGCTAGCAGTAATAATTTCCTCATTTCTTTTTTGTTTGTGTTTTGATTAAAATTCCGTGCAAAAAAACGCATTTCCTACAAAATTAGCATTATCAAAGTGTTAAGACTTTTAACTTTTAGAGAATCAGAGCTCAGTTTTTTGACCATTTAAAAATATTAAGCAGAACAAAACAACCTTAATCCGCTGTTAGTGAGGTTATTAGATTATAATAAAATAAAGAAAACAACAAACTATATATGACAAATGAAAATTGTTAAAGTTCAAAAAATAAAATCTCTATTAGCCTTAAAAGCTAATTTCCAATTAAAAAAGCCCTTGATTACAAGGGCTTTAAAAACTTTAAAAGGATATTTTTATAAATTCAGACTATTTGTCCATGTAGAATTTCAGCAGGTTTTCTGTTGAAGAATCATGCTCATCCACCGTTTTCGTCGCGAATTCTGAAAGTATTTTACTAGCTAGTTGCTTCCCTAACTCTACTCCCCATTGATCATAACTAAAAATGTTCCAGATGATTCCCTGCACAAAGATCTTGTGCTCATACATAGCAATGAGTTTTCCCATACTCTCTGGAGTAAGCTTTTCAATCAGGATGGTATTCGTAGGATTGTTACCTTCAAAAACTTTAAAAGGGCTAATTCTATCTATTTCATCCTGAGCAAACCCTTTAGATTTCAATTCCTGCTCTACCTCTTCAGCTGTTTTTCCATTCAGCAATGCTTCAGTCTGAGCAAAATAATTGGCCATTAACTGGTCCTGGTGAACTTTATCCCCGAAAAGGGATTTCTTAAAACCAATAAAGTCTGTAGGAATTAATTTTGTACCCTGATGGATCAATTGAAAAAATGCATGTTGAGAATTGGTTCCAGGTTCTCCCCAAATAATTGTTCCGGTTTCATAAGCAACCTTCTCCCCGTTACGGTCCACACTCTTACCATTACTTTCCATGATGGCTTGCTGCAGGTAAGAAGGAAACTTATCCAGGTATTGGGAGTAAGGGATCACTGCCTCACTTTCTGCCTTGAAAAAGTTGTTATACCAGATCGTTAACATGGCTAACTGTACAGGAAGGTTTTCTTTAAATGGAGTTGTCTTAAAGTGTTCGTCCATTTTTCTTGCGCCTTCCAGTAAAGCAGCAAAGTTTTCATATCCTATGGCCAGGCTTATAGAAAGACCCACTGCACTCCACAGTGAGAAACGACCACCAACCCAATCCCACATCGGGAAAATATTCTTAGGATCTATCCCAAAAGCTTCTACCTTCTCCAGGTTGGTAGAAACCGCCACGAAGTGTTTGGAAACTTCTTTTTCAGGCACAGATTTCAGGAACCATTCCCTAACCGTAGTCGCATTACTCAATGTTTCCATGGTAGTAAAGGTCTTTGAAACGACAAGGAATAAAGTGGTTTCTGGATTTAGGTCTTTAATTGTTTCTTGAACGTGATCACCATCAACATTTGATATAAAATGCATTTTCAGGTGATTTTTATAGAATTCAAGACTTTCAGTAACCATTACCGGCCCTAGATCTGAACCACCAATACCAATATTTACCACATCGGTAAAGGCTTTACCGGTATAACCTTTCCTGGTTCCCTCTATGATCTCATTACTAAAGGCACGAATCTTTTCTTTTACCTCCTGAACTTCAGGAACCACATTCTCTCCCCTTACCCTGATATCAGCATTTTTGTCTGCCCTTAAAGCAGTATGCAATACAGGACGATTTTCAGTCTGGTTTATAGCTTCTCCAGAGAAATAACTATTTATAGCCTCATCGAGTTTACATTCTTCTGCAAGTTTAAGAAGCAAGTCACGGGTATCTTCTGTAATCCTGTTTTTGCTTAGGTCTACGTAAAAGTCTTCCCATTTTAGAGTGAATTTATCTGCACGATCACCATCCTTGGAGAACATATCGCGCATATGCGCTTTCTCTATCTTCTTAAAATGATCTTGTAGTTCGCTCCACGCGCTGGTAGTGGTTGGATTGATATTTTTCATCTATATATTTTTG
>JBFIMP010000157.1:0-6455 GCA_041611635.1 Christiangramia sp. | reverse complement strand
TTTTTGAAGGCCGATCTACTCCCCATCCCCCATCATCAGTACTTTCAGTGAACATACGCCTTGCTCTCAAAGCGGCTGCAAATATACACCAACTTCTTTCTTCTCACCAAACAATTTTTTAAGTTTTTTTAGAGAAATTTAAGATATACAGGTAACTGCTTTATTCCCAGTACTGAATAAAAGAAAATATTAACTGCTTTTTTTAGGGCTGGGCCTTTTGTTCCACTTATCACTAAGTTCCAGATACTCGAAATCTAGCGCGCTATTCTGTCTTTCCAGAATATTATCCCTGAAAGATCGCTGAAGAATGTCTTCTATAAGGAAGTCTTCCTGATTAGATTCAGGTTTATACTCCTCTTTTAAGGAGATATCGAACATACTGGCAGTAGTATTGTACCAGAAAGCCCGCCAACCACTCTTGAGATCCTTAACCAGATCAAAGGTGGTTACCCCGGTTTGCCTGTGGATCAATTTTACAAGAATCTGTCCTTCTGTCCTGGTAAGTTTTTTTAATTCAGCAGAAAACTCCTCTTCAATATAATTCTGTACTATCTTGGTGTATTTCTTTCTTGCCCTATTACCTTTTATATGGTCTAATCTTGAATTCAGTTCCACCAAACGTTCAGATGCCAGTTTAGCATAAGGATATACCTTCCTTGTTTTCCTGCGCAAAATCAAATAACGTTTTCTATCGGCATTACTATTAAACTTGAGCTTCCGCAGCAAAACAACTTCTTCAAGATCTATTGCTTCACGTGGAATGGAATCCCCTTCGATTATCATATAGAACTTCTCAATAGTGTCATTTTCAACACTATCTTTAGGAAAAGGCCGCACAGACTTCTGCCCAATCGCATTGAAGCCTATTAATAATATGAATATGGAAAGATATCTAAACACTTAATCTAATTTCAATTTGTCTATTAACCAATGAAACCAAAATCATTCCAAAATTAATCAATAGCAAGTTGTCACCAATCTAAAACTTTTTAAATTCGTAAAAATTATTCTGAACTATGAAGAAAAGTAACGTATTAGATAAGAAATCGTTAGAGTTCCTGGAGAACTACCTTAATAACGCAGCGCCAACCGGTTACGAAGCCGAAGGACAAAAACTATGGATGGAATATCTTAGACCATACGTAGATGAATTCATAACCGATACTTATGGTACTGCCGTTGGAGTTATTAATCCGGAAGCTGAATATAAGGTTGTCATAGAAGGTCATGCCGACGAAATTTCATGGTATGTAAACTACATAAGTGATGAGGGTCTTATATATGTAGTGCGTAATGGAGGTAGTGACCACCAGATCGCAGCCTCTAAGCGAGTGAACATTCATACCAAGAAGGGTATAGTAAAAGGAGTTTTTGGCTGGCCGGCAATTCACACCAGGGATAAAGAAAAAGAACAGTCCCCTAAAATGGATAATATCTGCATTGATGTTGGTTGCAGTAATAAAGAGGAAGTTGAAAAACTTGGAGTTCATGTTGGATGTGTAATTACCTATCCTGACGAATTCTTCGTTCTTAATGAAAACAAATTTGTTTGCCGCGCCCTGGACAACAGGATAGGTGGGTTTATGATCGCCCAGGTAGCGAAATTACTAAAGGAGAATAAACAGGAATTACCATTTGGATTATATGTAACTAACTCTGTACAGGAAGAGATTGGTTTGCGTGGAGCTGAAATGATCACTCATAGAATTAAACCAAATGTTGCCATAGTTACAGATGTAACCCACGACACCACTACTCCAATGATCGAGAAAAAGACCAATGGTTTGAATAAAATTGGTGATGGCCCGGTAATATCATATGCCCCAGCGGTACAGAATAAACTAAGAGAACTTATAATCGATACGGCTGAAGAAAAGAAAATACCTTTCCAAAGGCATGCCTCTTCCAGGTTCACTGGAACAGATACCGATGCTTTTGCTTACAGTAATGGAGGTGTACCATCAGCTCTTATATCTCTACCTTTAAGATATATGCATACCACAGTTGAAATGGTACATAGAGAAGATGTTGAAAATGTGATCAATCTTATATATGAATCTCTTTTAAAGATTAAAAACGGAGATAGCTTTAGCTATTTCGAATAGACTTCCAGGTTCATAAATAACTGTTAAACTCCCTGCTACCGGGGAGTTTTTCTTTTTTAGGGCCCAAAGTTTTCACAGTTCTTTAAATATATAGGAGATTTATTCCAATTATCTTTAAAGAAAAAAGATGACGCTATCTCCCGATGATGTAGAAACGATAATGTCTGATCCTAACGAAGCGGTAAAACTGGCAAATCTCAGGTATGTTTCAGAAAACCATTTATCCATACACCGCAAAAAAGTAGGACGAGGTTTTGCTTATTATAAAAAGGACGAGAAGATCTCAGATAACAAAACACTGGAAAGAATCAAAGGGCTTGTAATTCCGCCGGCATGGAAAAATGTCAGGATCACCCATCTTCCCAATGGTCACCTTCAGGTAGTAGGCAGGGATGAAAAGGAACGTAAACAATATATGTATCATCCTACCTGGTCCAAGATCAGGAATCAGACAAAATTCTTCAAAATGACTTCCTTCGGAAAAATGCTTCCGAAAATTAGAAAACAGGTTGACGATGATCTTTTACTAGAAGGGATGCCAAAAAGAAAGGTTCTTGCCCTGGTGATAAGGTTAATGGAAGAGACTCATATACGCGTTGGAAATCATTACTACGCAAAAAAAAATAAAACTTACGGACTCTCCACCTTTAGAACCCGGCATGTTAAGACCTTCAAAGACGGTATCAAATTTGAATTTGTCGGAAAAAAAGGAAAGGAGCACTCGATCACTGTAGAAGATAAACGGCTTATCAATCTTATTAACCAATGCGAGGAAATTCCTGGCTGGGAACTTTTCAAGTTCTACAATGAAAATGGAGAGAAACAGACCATAGACAGTGAGATGATTAATGATTATATCCACGAAATAAGCGGGGACATATTTTCAGCCAAGGACTTCAGGACCTGGTCTGCCACTAAAATATTCTTTGAAACTCTATTGGAAATTGGCTATACCGAAGACGAAAAAGAAAACAAGAAGAATATCCTGTCTGGATTTGATGCTGCCGCTGAAGGTTTAGGAAATACCCGGGCGGTTTGCCGCAGTTATTATGTTCACCCCAAAGTTATTGAAACTTATGAATCTGGAAAGATTGTCCCTTATTTCGAAAAAGTAAACGAAGACAAAGAGCCTGTTTACACCCAACTCTCAGAAACAGAAAAAGCCATCTTCAAATTAATCAAGGATTATAAAATTGAAATTGAGGATTAATATAATTTCGTATTTGTCATATTTCAGATAAATTTGAGCTATGACGAATTCTATCGCTTCGAGGATCGCCGACTTTCTCAGCAATTATCCTCCCTTCTCTTTACTTGATACCTCGCAACTAGAATTGATTGCCGGGGAAATTAAAGTGATGTATTTTGAACAGGGACAGACTATCTTTTCTAAAGATGAAAAAGTACATGACTATTTTTATATAGTACAGAAGGGAGCCGTAGACCTGCAAAAGACAGATCAGAACCAGGAGCCCGAAACCATAGATAAATGCGACGAAGGCGATATATTTGGTCTACGCCCACTTTTTGCAAAGGAAAACTACCAGATCAATGCGATTACAGACGAGGAAAGTGTGATCTACGCTGTTCCGCTGAACGTCTTTAAGCCTTATGCCATAAGCAATCCATATGTTGGTAATTTCCTTATGGAAAGTTTCGCTTCAAATACCAGAAACCCTTATTCTAATGAGCAAAAAGGAAAATTATTCGCAGATGAGGAGGACATAGTTCTTAAAAGAGAGGCTCTGTTTGAATTGCAGCCGATCCCGATAATCAAAAAGATGGTAACGGTTTCTCCGGAAACCAGTATCCAGAAATCAGCTATATTGATGAGCAATAGAAAGGTAGGGTCGGTTGTAGTCGTCGAAGATGAAAAGCCTGTAGGTATCGTAACCGATGTTGACTTCAGGAAAGTTGTGGCTACAGGCAAAATTCCGATTAACAGCCCAATAAGTGAGGTGATGAATTCGCCCGTAATTTGTTATTCCAAAGGTTTAACTATTGCGCAGGCACAGCTTACCATGATGAAGCACAATATCAATCATATTTGCATCACCAAAGACGGTACGCCAAATACCAAGGTAAAGGGAATTGTTTCTGAACATGACATTATCGTATCCCAGGGTAATAATCCCGCCGTGCTCATGAAGGCGATCAACAGAGCCGGTAGCACTAAGAAGCTTAAGAGAATACGGAATAAGATCATGATCTTGCTTAATGGATATCTTAAAAGCAATATTCCTCTTACCCATATATCCAACATTATTTTTGAACTAAATGATGCTACTATAAAACGTACCATCCAGCGATGCATTCAAAAAATGGGGGCTCCGCCTCCAGTGAAGTTTGCCTGGATGTCTCTGGGAAGCCAGGGGCGAAAAGAGCAATTATTACACACAGACCAGGATAACGCTTTGATCTTTGAAGATGTTCCTGAAGAAGAACTTGAAGAAACCCGTGCCTACTTTATAAAATTAGCCACCAAGGTTACCAAAAGACTTAATATTATTGGGTATGATTTCTGTCCTGCTGAGATG
The DNA here is from genome assembly GCA_041611635.1 of Christiangramia sp. Taxonomy (GTDB): domain Bacteria; phylum Bacteroidota; class Bacteroidia; order Flavobacteriales; family Flavobacteriaceae; genus Christiangramia. The sequence continues at coordinate 1,813 of JBFIMP010000157.1, read as the reverse complement.
ATGGCTAGAAACCCGAAATACTGTTTATCTATTTCTGAATGGAAAGATCAGTTTTCTGAATGGGTGACCACCTCGGGCCAGGACGAAATCCTATTATGCCAGATATTTTTTGATTTTGATATATCATTCGGGGAAGTAAAACTCACTAACTCCATCTCAGATCATATTTTTGATATTCTGAAAGGAAATAAGAATTTCCTTAACAGACTGGCTGCACAGGCTTTAAGAAACCCCTCTCCATTAGGTTTCTTCAGGCAGTTTTTGGTAGAACAGGACGGAGAGAAAAAGGATCTTTTCGATATTAAGAAACGAGGAATCATGCCTTTAACCGACGCCGGGAGATTACTTATTCTTGAGCACAGGGTAAAAAACATCAGCAATACTTCAGAAAGATTTGAAAAGCTGGCTCAACTTGAACCTAATAACAAGGAGATCTACCAGGCATGTGCCTATTCTTCAAGAGCTCTTATAAAATTTCGGACAAAACAAGGATTAAAACATAAGGACAATGGTAGGTTCATAAACCTTGGAGATCTAAGCAAGGAAGACAAGATAAAATTGAAACGCTGCTTTAAGACGATCAAGGAGATACAGGAATTAATTAAGATCAGGTTTGAAGCAACATACTATTTATGATTGGAAAATGGTTTAAGAAAGATAAAGTACAGGAAGATCTTCCCATCTTCTGGCAGAATTATTCAAAAAGTTTTGAGGAAAAGCTACCGGAAGACATGTCCAGGATCCGGTTCATTGTATTTGATACAGAAACCACGGGATTTGATTTTAAACAGGATCGTATTTTAAGTATAGGTGCCGTAAGGGTTGAAAACAGAAGTATAGAGATCAATGATAATTTTGAGGTTTTCCTGGAGCAAACCAAATTCAATCCTGAGACCGTGAAGATCCATGGCATCATTCAAAATGAAAAGTTTGAAAAGATCTCTGAATTTGAAGCTTTGAAGAAATTTCTAAGTTACATTCAGAATTCAGTTCTGGTAGCCCATCACGCAGGTTTTGATCTCAAAATGATCAATAAGGCTCTGTCCAGACACGGTCTTCCGAAGCTAAAGAATAAGGTACTGGATACTGCCGTGCTTTATAAAAGCACTCGAATTGCTACCAATCTAATAGATCGCGAAAAGGTATATTCTCTTGATGAAATCGCTGAAGCTTATAATATCGATCTCACAGACAGGCATACTGCCTCTGGTGACGCATATATTACGGCAATAGTTTTCCTTAAATTACTTGGAAGGATCAAACAAAAGAAGCCCTTAAGCCTTCGCGATCTTTTGAAAATCAAAAACTAAAGGGAATCGTAGAATTTTAAAAATTCAACTGCAGCTAAAACGTCCTTAAGTTTATGATCCTTAAGATATTCTTCTTGTTTAGCAGATGGATCGAGAGTCTTTTTAAAATCGGTATTTTTTATTTGCACAAGACTTAGTCTTTGATTTCCCAGGTAATAATTTACATCAACCCCATGGTGTGCCGGTTTTGATGAAGAATAACTTGAGTTAGCTTTCACTCCCTCTCTTATAGTAATAACCGGGAAACCAAATAATTTCAAATCATCTACCTCGTTACAATTGATGAAATATCCTTTCTTCCATCCATCCTCGGTTAATTTATTATCCCAAAAATATTCTACGCCATCCATCATATACTTACTGAATTGATTCCTGGGCAATACAATTGCTTCTGAATCCTTCTTCATTTTAATCTCCATCTGATTGTTCAAAGCGTCTTACCTTAAAAATCCAAGTATCTTCTTACTACCAGATATTAAAATTGCCTGTTTAAAATCTTCAAA